>JBAZHO010000019.1:0-12638 GCA_041652375.1 Opitutales bacterium
ATGTGCGCCTGCTCAAAGAAGCGCACGCCGCTGGTGATGCTGAAGGGAATGCCGCGCCGGGACAGTTCCATTTGCAGGTCCAGCGCCTGATAGTGGGCGCGGTAAAGGACGGCCACCTCGCCGGGCGGGATGCCTTCGCCGGACAGGCCGATCAGGCGGTCTATCACGAAACGGGCCTGCGCCACGGTGTCCGCGCAGGGCACGATGCGGGGCTTGAGGCTGCCCCGGCGCACGGCTAGCAGCTCCTTGTCGTAACCCGCGCCGTAGCTGGCCTGCGCGTGCAGGATGTCGTTGGCGAAGCTGAGGATGGGCGGGGTGCTGCGGTAGTTGTTGAGGATGCGGTAAATGACCGTTCCGGGATGCCGGTCCGGGAAATGCAGGATGTTGTCGAACTCCGCCCCGCGCCATGTGTAGATGCACTGCGCGTCGTCGCCCACGGCCATGAGCTGGTGCTCGCTGGCGATCAGGTCCACGATCTCGCTCTGGATGGAGTTCGTGTCCTGATACTCGTCCACCAGAACATGCTCGAACTGGCGCTGGTAGCGGCCCAGCGCCTCGGAATCCTTGCGCAGCACGTCCAGCCACAGCGTCAGTAGGTCGTCGTAATCGACGATCTGCCCGGCCTGCTTGCGCTTGCGGTAAGCCTCGGAGATCGAGGCAAGGGCCGCCGTCACGCCGCTGCCGTCCGGGAAGCGTTCTTCGACTACTTCGGAGATGGATTTGCGGGTGTTGCGGGCGTAGGACAGCCACGAGAGCAGCACCTTGGGCTTGGGATTGTCCTTGCTGCGGAAGAAGGCCTTCTCCGTGTCCTTGGCCACCTCGTTGAAAAGGGATTCAGCGTCGCTCTGGTCCATGATCGTGAAGCTGGGTTCCAGCCCCACGCAGCGCCCGTCGCGGCGCAGAACGCGCGCGCCGAGGCTGTGGAAAGTCCCGCCCCAGCTTGGCGGATACTCGTCGCCGGTCAGCTTTTCGACGCGCTCGATCATCTCCCGCGCCGCCTTGTTGGTGAAGGTCAGCAGCAGGATCTGCCACGGCAGCAGGCCCTGCGCGCGCAGCCATGCCACGCGGTAGGTGAGGGTGCGCGTCTTGCCGGACCCGGCTCCTGCGAGGACGAGGGCCGGGCCGCGCGGGGCCGTGACGGCGGCGTACTGCTCGTCGTTCAGTTCCTCGTGAAAGTCGATCGTGCGGCTGCGGCTCTGCATCGGACGATGATAGATGAGCGCGCGCTCCGGCGGCAAGGGCTACTTCCATTGCCGATCAACAGCCACGTCGGGATGCGGGCAAAAGTTCGATTGCGGGCTCTTCCTGCTCGTACGGTCTTGCCGCCAAGGCGTGTATGCGCTTCATTATCAACGAAAGCAGTCTGCTTTTTTGTGTAACCACAATCCCGCAACTACCATGGACCCAGAAGAAGTAATCTTGGAAGCAGAGGAGCAAATGGAAAAAGCCCTCGCTCACATGCATCACGAGTTTTCAACCCTGCACACCGGCAAGGCCACGCCGGGGATGGTCGATGCGGTTCTGGTTCATGTAACCAGCTACGGAACGACGTCCAAACTGCGCGATATTTCCGCGATCACCACGCCGGACGCGCGCTGCATCCAGATCCAGCCTTGGGACCGCAACACCCTCAAGGATATCGAGAAGGCCATTCAGACCGCCAACATCGGCCTCAATCCCTCGATTCAGGGCACTGTCATCCGCATACACGTGCCGGAGCTGTCCGGCGAACGGCGCAAGGAGCTTGCCCGCGTGGCATCCACGATGGCGGAGCAGGGCAGGGTGGCCATACGCCACTGCCGTCACGAAGCGCTTGAGCCGCTCAAAAAGGCGCAGAAGGCCAGCGTGTTGTCCGAAGACCAGTTGAAACGTTACGAGAAGGAGGTTCAGGACCTGCACGACAAGTTCATCGAGCAGATAAAAGTAGCCCTCGCCGCCAAGGAAAAGGACCTCACCAACGCCAGCTAGGCTGCCGGGTCCGTCGGATATCTTGACCGGACATTAAAAACCCCCGCTCGAAAGGCGGGGGGTTTTGATCGGGTGGTTTTCATAACCGCGCGACTATTTCTTCGATGTTTTTGCCTGAAACTTGATGAACTGATGAACGGCCTGCGGAGTGATGTGCAGCAGGCGCGAGGCTTCGCTCTGGTTGCCTTTGGAGATTTCAAGAGCCTTCAGGATCAGCCTGCGGCGCAGGTCGCCCAGATACGCTTCGAGGGAGAATCCTTCGCTGATGTCCGGCAGTTGCGCCACGCTCGGGGCGACGAAGTTCTGAAGACTCTCTTCCTGAGCCGGAAAATTCTCTATGTGCAGCTCCTCGCCGGAAGAGAGAAGGGCGGCGCGTTCGATGGCCTGCCGCAGTTCGCGCACGTTGCCGTTCCAGTTCAGCTTCTGCATGGCGCGCAGCGTATCCTTGGGCATGCTTCTGGCGTTCTTCAGGGACAAGTTGATGCGCCGCAGATAGTGCAGGACTATGAGGGGGATATCCTCGCGCCGCTCGGCCAGCGACAGCACCCGCAAGGTGGTCGGGTCCAGCATGCGCTTGAGCTTCGGGATCAATCTGGAAAAGCCGAAGCCGGAATCGTCGCAGGCGGTGAAAATCATGCGCGCGTGGCCGATTGAGGACTCCTTGGCCCCCTGCGGGGTATATTCTGCCGTGGTCAGGTAGTGCGCGATGGCCTCCTGAATGCGCTCGCTAAGGTTGCACACGTTCTCGACAAGCAGGGTTCCATCTCCAGCCATCGCTATCGTACCCGCAGCCACCATCGAGGAACTGCGCGGCGTGGACTCGGCGCTGCCGAAGAGCAGGGCGTAGGCCAGCGGGTCTGGAAGATCTATGGGGTCCGCCGTCTGAAGGGGCTGGCGGGACCTCGGGCTGACCTTCCAGATGAAGTGCGCCAGCGTGGTCTTCCCGGAGCCGGGCTCGCCGACAATCAGCACCGGGGCATCGAGTCGCGCGATGGACAAGGCCCTGTCCAGCAGATGTTTGAAGTTGGGGTGATTGCCGACTAGGTCCAGACAGCGGGCAACCTCGTCGGCCTGCGGCTCCTGCGGCTCGCGCAGCGAACGCCCGGCAAACTGAACGGGCGCGGATTCTTCCACGACCACTATCGCGGGCCTGTTCGTCGTCGCGTGCATGGAAGGACGAACCTGCAGCAGGGTAAGTCCCTCGTTGCGATACACAAGACGCATCCAAGACACGTGCGTGCTGGGGCTGCCGTCGTTGAGCGATACGAATACCGACGCGGACGGATGCCGCGTGCGGATGGAATCCAGCAGGGACTGAAGCCGCTCACTAGTCCTGTTGTAGGGGGCGCAGTCGAGACCGAAGATTGATTCGGTTTCGATTTTCAACGCGGGCATCGTGCCGCTGATCTCGGCGACGACCTTCAAATTGCGGGCTTCGGAATCTTCGTTCTGCAGGATGACGAGCAAGTCAAAGCTGTTCTCCTGCAGGATGCTGATGATTGGCCCCGGGTGTTCCTCTCCGCTCACCAATCCTGGGGAATACGGGTCAGAGTCACACAATTCAGCTATTAAGACCTTTGTTGCCACTGTGAGAACGCAAAACTAAACGTGATAATCACCGGGCAGGGGCGATAGGATGCAAACGCATCCTGAACGCGCCGTGAACGGTTAGCATAGGTTATGGAGCTAACCTACGCCGGAAATTGTCTGGAACATAAACATACATTATAGAACCGTGAAATCATAATTAAACCAAGGCAAAAACAGCAATAGCAAGAGCGACGCGATACCATGCGAACAGGGCCAGACCCTTTCTGGAGAGGTAAGAGACCAGCCATTTGACCGATAGTGCAGCCGTTAGCGTCGCAACCAGCAGGCCGACGAGCACCGGACCGGCGTCGAGGCTGGCCGCCATTTCGCGCCCATGCTTGAGCAGCGTGTAGGCCGTTGCAGCGCTCAGGGTTACAAGGCCGAGCAGGAAGCTGAACTTGGCTGACTTCGCGGGACTCAGGCCGACCATGTATCCGCCCGTTATGGTCATCATGCTGCGGCTTGTGCCGGGCCACATGGCGACGCTTTGAAGCAGGCCGATGAACAGGGCTTGCGCGAGGGTGATCTGGTGCAGTTCCTTTTCAATCTCCCCGACGGGGCGGGAAAGGTTGCGGCGCTTACGCCACGCTTCCACTCCAAGCATGAGCGGAGCACCCATGAGAAGGGCCGCAGCCACCGGGACCGGGCCGAAGAGACGGGCTTCGATCCAGTCGTTCAGAAGCAGGCCGAGAACTGCGGCTGGCAGGAAGGCGAACAGCAGGTTCAGACCCAGCCTGAAGCCTTCGCGGCTGCGCCCGGTCAGGCCAAGAAACACCAGCCACAAATCCCGCCAGTAAAGGATGACGACGGCTGCGATGGCCCCGGCCTGTATGACGATGCTGTACGCGTCCACGGCGGCGGAGAGGGGGCTTTTCTGCGTCGTGGCGTCCGCCCCGTCGTCGAGGCCCAGCACCCTGTTGGTCAGGATAAGATGGCCCGTCGATGAGACAGGGAGGTATTCCGTAAAGCCTTCCACGCCGCCCAGAACCAGCGCGTCGGAGTATCCGAGGCTGCGGGCTTCAACCCCGCCGTCCTGTTCCGCCGCCGCAGCTCTCAGCGGCAGAAGAAGGATGACGCAGGCAATACATGACATCGCATGGCGAATTATACATATCATGACGGTCTATCTCTGTGATCGTTGTACAGCGTTAGTTCAAGCCCCAAACTACTGAATGTGCGCGGCAACAGATCGCCCCGCTCAAACCCGCAGCCCGGCGTCCGCTCAAGTTCTGACGGCGGTGGCCCTGTTGACGGCGCTGATCAAGGCCTTCAGCCCGGACATTTCTATGTTTGAATCCACCGCCACGCCCCAGAAGCTCCGCTTATCCCCGGCCCTTTCAACGCGGATGTAGCTTGCGGCCTCGGCTGCGGACCCGCTGGACAGGGCGTGCTGGGTGTAGTCCAGAACGCGGAACTGCTTCCAGCCGACGCTTTCGATGGCCTTGACCAGCGCGTTGATGGGTCCGTTGCCGCGCCCCGTAATCATCCTCGGCTCGCCGTTATGGCTTACTTTGGCATGCACTTCGATGTTGTTGGGCGCGCTGCCGGACGGGACCACATCGCAGGACAGCAGTTTGAACGGCGCATCGCGGTCGATGTATTCCTTGTAGAAGATTGTCTTGATCTGGGACGGAGGCAGCTCGCTGCCGGAATTGTCGGCGTGGCCCGTGACGACCTGTCCGAACTCGGAGTGCATGGCCTTGGGCATCTCGAAGCCGTATTCGTGCTCCATGACGTAGGCCACGCCGCCCTTGCCGCTCTGTGAATTGATGCGGATGATCGCTTCGTAGGAGCGCCCTATGTCGCCGGGGTCGATGGGCAGATAGGGGACCTGCCACAGCGGTTCCGTGCCGTCGGCAACGCTGGCTTTTGCGCGGTCCATCTGGTCCATGCCCTTCTTGATGGCGTCCTGATGGCTGCCGCTGAACGCGGTGAACACCAGATCGCCCGCGTAAGGATGGCGTTGGTGAACGTCCATGCGCGTGCAGCGTTCGTAAATCTCGCGCACGGCGTTGACGTCGCTGAAGTCCAGCTTCGGGTCCACGCCCTGCGTGTACATGTTCATCGCCAAGGTGACGATGTCCACGTTGCCCGTGCGTTCGCCGTTGCCGAACAGAGTGCCTTCCACGCGCTGCGCCCCGGCCATCAGGCCCAGTTCGCTCGACGCCACGCCGGTCCCCCGGTCGTTGTGCGTGTGCAGGGAGATTATGGCGCAGTCGCGGTTCTTCAGGTTGCGGCAGAAATATTCGATCTGGTCCGCATAGACGTTCGGGGTGGACATTTCCACCGTCGAGGGCAGGTTCAGGATAATACGACGCTGCGGCGTGGGCTGTATCTGTTCCATGACCGCCTCGCACACCTCAATGGCGTAGTCGATCTCGGTGTCCATGAAGCTCTCCGGCGAGTATTCGTACGCGATTTCGGTGTCGCCCGCCTCCTTCTCCAGACTCTTTACCAGCCTCGCGCCTTCGACGGCTATCTGGCGGATCTGCTCCTTGCTCATGCCGAAGGTGACGCGGCGTTGCAGGGGGTTGGTGGAATTGTAGAAGTGAACGATGGCGCGACGCGCGCCCCGGATCGCGTCGAAGGTGCGGCGGATCAGGTGTTCGCGGCATTGCACCAGCACCTGTATCGTGACGTCGTCGGGAATCAGGCGATGGTCGATCAGCTCGCGGGCCAGATGGAATTCCGTGTCGCTCGCGCTGGGGAAGCCGACTTCGATCTCCTTGAAGCCGATGTTGGTCAGCATCTCGAAAAATTCCAGCTTCTCGCGCACGCTCATCGGGATTGCCAGAGACTGGTTGCCGTCGCGCAGATCGACGCTGCACCAGTCCGGCGCGCGGTCGATGACGCGGTCGGGCCACTGACGTGTCCCGATCGGAATCTGGTTGAACGGACGGTATTTTGTAATCGGAGCTTTTTGCATGGGTATGCCTTGAGGAAAAGTTAATGCAAAGATAGAGAATGATTCAAGTTCTACACCGCGCCCGGAGACGGATGATGCCCGATGGGCAAGTGCGGAATAAGACCGGGGCTTGAACGTCGGCTCCAGTTCGGAACCGGAATGGACCGCCAAAGAGGCCGTCCGTCACATGTGCGGGCAAATGGATGCGCGGCCCGCGCGGGCATAGTCAATTATTCTCCCCCCACGGGGAGGAGAAGAAGCTGCGCAAGAAGCGCGACGGCCATGTATGACTTGCCTTGCATGAACTACCTGACAGAAGTCGTATTTTTAGAGCCTTTGTCAAGTCGTAGTATTCCGCTTTCGCACCGTTGAACCGAAATAACGGGAACGCGTTTAGGGGTTGTCGATGGCCGCGATATTCCGGGACCAGTCGTTATGCCCTCCGGGAATCTCGTGATAAACTGCGGACGGACACTCTGCGGCCAGCCTTCTTGCATGGCCCACGGGTATGACGTTGTCGCCGCCGGTGCCGAAAATCTCCAGCCTGCCCTTGTAGCCCGAAAGGGCTTTGACGTTGTCCCAACGGTCGAGCAGCAGCCATCTGACGGGCAGGAAAGGGTAGTGCCCCTGCGCGACGGAGGCCAGATTGTCGAAGGGCACGACGAGCACGATCTTGTCCGGCGCGACGGGCATGGAGGCAAGATGGGAGGCCGGGCCGCTGCCTATGGATTCACCCAGAACGCACACAGGTCTGCCGGGATGCATGGACCGCAGCAACGCGTACGCCTCCTCTGCGGCGGCGTTGATGCTGGCCATCGAAGGCTTGCCGGGCCTGTTCCCGAAGCCGGGATATTCCATGACGTAAACGGAATCGCCCTTGGGAAGAACGCGCACGATATAAGCTCGGCGCGACGCCTGTCCGGCGTTGCCGTGAAGCACCAGCCAGACGCTTCGCGGGGATTCCACCGTTCTGCAATAACCGAGATTTTCCCCGTCGCGCGTCCATGCGGACAACTCGCTCTCGTCCGGCGCGTGCGAGGGCATGAAGAGGAAGCTGCGCTGGAATAGTGCCATGATGAGCACAACCACAAGGTAGATGGACAGCAGCCCGAAAAGCAGGGAGCGAATGCGCGAACTCATTTTCCGGCCTTGCATGCCCCACGATTACGAATGCAGCCGCACGAAGGCAAGAGTGGGCGCGCAGATGCGCAAGCTGCCGTTCAACTCTGCACTCGCTCCGTTACTGCGCCGCCGGATCGTAGAATATTGACAGGGCGTAGGCCAGCGAGGCGTCCCAGTTGATGGCGATTTCGTTGGTGCGGAAGCTCTTCGTGATGTCGAACCAGTCCAGCTCCGCCGGGGTGGGTCCGCCGGAAAGATGGCCCGGCCAAGGAGGCTCGATGCCGTCGCCCGCGCTGGGGCGGTGATGCAGGAACATCGGCGGGTTGATGCCGTCGCCTGAGACAAACGAGCGGTTGAACGGGTTGCGCCCGTAGAGATAGGCGATCTGGTCGAAGGCGGCATCGAGGTATTTGCGGTCGCCGCTGATGATGTAGGCCGCGTTCAGATTCATCGTCGTGCGGGCGACTCCGCCGTTGCATCCCCAGTAGTACACGCTCAGGCCGCGACCGTAGGCGTGCGCGTCGTGGTTGGCGACGATGGCGTCTGCCGCCCCTATCAGGTCGCGGCGCAGCCTTGCCAGAACCAGCGGTTTTTCCTTGGCCTTTTCGCTGAACAGGTAGGAATACAGGCCCAGATTGTAGCCGTTGCTCCAGTCCCAGTTCACGGAGAAGACGCGGTTCTCGTCGTCGGTGACGGCGGCGAACAGAACGCGCTCTGCTTCGGTGAGGTAATCTTCGCCGAAGGTCAGGGCAACTTCGATGACGGCCCACTTCATGTTGACTTCCGCAGGGGCAAGATACGCGCCGGTGTGAAAGGCCGACAGGTCTGGGTTGACGTCGGGCTGGCCTCGCGCGGCTTCCCATGCCATGCGGGCGGCGTCCTCCCACTGCTTCGCGTAGGCCGGATCGTAGGGCTTGAACACCCGCGCGGCCATGCAGCCAACGGCGGCGAAGTCGAGCGTGGCGACCTTGCTCCACGGCGCGAAGTAGCGCTTCTGCAGGTCGTCCTGCGGCATCGTGCCCATGATGCAGAATCGCTCCGGCGTCAGTTTGTGGGACACCTTCCCGTCCTGAAACTGCATCGTGAGCATCCAGTCCAGATTGTATTTGATCTCGGCAAGGTAGTCGGGAATCGCGCCGCCGCTCTCGGGTATGGGCAGCTTGAGTCTGGACAGCGCGTCGCCGTTGCGTTCCCACGCACTGAGCATTATCCCGCAGGAAATGGCCGAGTTTACCGTGTATTTCCCGTAGTCGCCCGCGTCGTGCCAGCCGCCGGTGGCGACCTTCTTCTGCCCGGCTAGGGCCGGGTCGTAGTGGTCGAGCCAAGCGTCCTCGGTGTGACAGGCGGGATGCGAGAAGGTCTGCCCGTTCCATTCCATGCTCACGGCCTCTCCGCAACGCTGGTTGTAAAAGCCGAGCATCACCAAGCGCAGGGAACTATTCAGGGTGTCCGGGGCGATCGTGAAGGCTTCGGACTCCGGTAGCCCGTCAACCCGCATCATGTAACTGCCGGGGACGGCGAAGCGGCTGAAGTCGGCCAGCCGCGCGACTTCCTTGGTCGCGGCGCTGTTCCGCGCGGGGCCGAGGACGCCCGTGAACACGGTCATGCCGGTCCCGGAGTCCAGCAGGCTGAAAGTGGCCGCCCCTTCGCCCGCGCCGACGACTGTGGCCGTTTTTGCCAGCTCTGGCAGGTAGCCCGTGGAGCACAGGCGGATTCCGTCCCCGGCGGGTTCGGTGGCCGAAACAGGACTGCTGAAAAGCAAGCTGCCAGCGACGGAGATTGCGCCAAGAACGCGCGCGATTCGGAGTTCGGAAACTGTCATTGTAAGGTGCTTGAAGGAAAGGTGCGGAAAGAGTTGAGGACTAGTCCAGCGTCTGCCGGTAGCGTTTCAGGGCTATCGCAAGCGCGCAGACGCAGAACAGCGCCACGGGCCACAGATGGTGGATTACGGCCTGAAAATCATTCCCTTTAAGAAGAATTCCGCGCACGAGCCGCACGAAGTGCGTCAGGGGAAGGATGCTGCCGACGGCCTGCGCCCATTTCGGCATGCCCAGAAAGGGAAACATGAAGCCGGACAGCAGGATCGACGGAAGGAAGAAAAAGACCGACATCTGCACCGCCTGAAGCTGGTTGCGGGCAATCGTGGAAAAGGTGATGCCCATCGCCAGATTGGCCACGACGAACACGAAGGAGCATGCCAGCAGCAGCGGCACGCTTCCGGTCATGGGGACGTTGAAAATCAAGAGCGCCGCCAGAAGAATCAGACCGATCTGGATGTAGCCCACCAGAATGTAGGGCAGGATTTTGCCCAGCATCACCTCCACGGGGTGCAGCGGAGTGGCCAGCAGGTGTTCCATCGTGCCGCGCTCCTTCTCCCTTGTGATGGCGAGCGAGGTTATGATGACCATCGTCATCGTGAGCACCACGCCCAGAAGGCCGGGCACAATGTTGTACTGACTGATCGCCTCCGGGTTGTAGCGGGCGTGAATGATTACGTTGGCTGGTTCAGGGATCGGAAGCAGGTCGTTCAAGGCCCCGCGCGAAAGGGCCTTGTCGATGGACTGCTGCGCGAGAACCTTGAGCGCGGAAACGGCGTTCGCGGTCGCCATCGGGTCCGTGGCATCGCTTTCCAGCAGTAGGGACGGATGCTCCCCGCGCAACAGATCCCGCCCGAAGTCCGGCGGTATGTGCAGCACGAACTGAAGGTCCCCGACGGTGAGCGCCTCCTCGGCCTCCGCCTCGCTCATATTCTCGTCGAGGACGGAAAAATACTCGCTGGACAGGAGCGCGACCACGACCGCGCGGGAAAACTCGTCGCTTTGGGCGGGCACGATTCCCGTGGGCAGGCGCTTGGGGTTGGTGTTGATGGCGAAGCCGAACAGAACCAGTTGCGCGAGCGGGATGCCGATGATCATGCCGAAGGTCAGGCGGTCGCGCTTCATCTGCACGAACTCCTTCATGACCATTGCCCAGAAGCGGCGTATGGAAAATAGGTTCATGGGGGATCGGGACGCCCGCCGTTCAGCGGTTCGCCGCGCTCCTTTCCATCATGTCGATGAACACGTCTTCGAGGCCCGTGGCTATCGGCGCGGTCGTGTAACCCGCGGGAACGCAGATTGAAAAGGCGTGCTCGATGGATTCGCCGTCCGCCGCCGCGACGTGCAGGCTGTTGCCGAACGCGACCACCTGACGCAGCCCGGGGCATTTGCGCAGTCGCATGGCCAGCGCGTTGAGGTCCGGGCCCGTGACCATCCATACCGTTACGGAGGAATTATGTATCAGCTCGTCCACGGAGCCTCGCGCAAGCACTTTCCCGTACGCGAGATACATCAACTCGTGACAGCGTTCCGCCTCGTCCATGTAATGCGTCGTGAGCAGGACCGTGAGGCCGCGCTCTTCGGCGAGGTTCTGGATTTCCTCCCAGAAGTCCCGCCTCGCCTTGGGGTCCACGCCCGCCGTCGGCTCGTCCAGAAGCAACAGTTTTGGCTCGTGCAGTAGGGAACAGGAAAGGGCCAGCCTCTGCTTCCAGCCGCCTGAAAGCTGCCCCGCTAGCTGGTTGCGGCGTTGCGCGAGGCCCATCTGCTTCATGACGGACTCAACGCGGTCCCGCCAGTGCGGCATTTTGAAGAGCCGGGCCACGAAGCGCATGTTTTCCTCCACGGTCAGGTCTTCGTAAAGGGTGAAGCGCTGCGTCATGTAGCCGACCTGCTGACGTATCTCGCGCTGCTGGCGCAGGATGTCGTAGCCAAGGCAGGTCCCTTCGCCCGCAGTGGGCGTGAGCAGGCCGCAGAGCATGCGGATGAACGTGGTCTTGCCGCTGCCGTTCGGCCCCAGAAAGCCGTAGATCTGGCCCTCGCGCACGCACATGTCCACGTTGTTCACGACGGTCTTGTCCGCGAACTTCTTGGTTATGCCGCGCACGTCGATGATCGTGGGGCGATCTTTTCCGCCAGCGTTCATCGGTGCTATCGGGCGGGGTCGGCTGGGGGTTCGGGCGGCAGTTTGACCACGACGGGCTGGCCGGGGTGGGAAAGGGCGGCGTCCGCAGGGTCCAGCCTGCCTTCCACGCGATACACGAGCCGCTTGTTGCTTTCGCGGCTGAAAATGATCGGCGGCGTGTATTCGGGGGAGCTGGCCACGTTCGTGACGCTGGCGTGGCGGGGGGCGTCAAGCCCGTCGAAAACAAGCTCCACGCGCATCCCGGACCGGATTTTCACCATGTCGGCTTCCGGCACGAAGAAATAGACGAGCACGTCGCCGGGTGAGAGCATCTTGATCACTGGCCGCCCTGCGGGGATCCATTCTCCGGTCTTGTAAATAGTGTCCTCTACATGACCTGCCGCCGGAGCGGCGGCGCGGGTCTGGTCGAGGTTCCACCGCGCAACATCGACAAGCGATTTGCGCACGTCCACCTGCGCGGCCAGCGCCGCTATGCGGTCGTCTCGCGCGCCGAGGCGGGCGTTGTCCACATGCAACGACGCCTTGGACAGTTCCTCACGCGCCTGACTTTCCTGAAGACGCGCATCGTCGAGGAAGCGTTGCGCCGTGCTGCCGCTCGCGGCCAGTTCCTCCTGCCGTCCGCGTTCCAGCGCGAGGCGTTCGACATCGACCTTCAGGGCGTCCACTCCGGCCTGCAATTCCGCGATTTCCGGCAGGCGCAGTCCCTTTCGGGCGTCCTCAAGCTCGCTCAGGGCAGCGGCGTGGTTCGCTTCCGCCTGCCGCAACTGTATGAGCAGCGATTCGTTGTCCAGCGAGAAGAGCGGGGCGTCTTTCGCCACGTCCTGTCCGCGCGCGACGTCCAGCGTGGCCAGATAGCCCGGTGCGGACGTCGAAACGTAGCGGTATTCGCCTTCGAGATAGCCTTGATAGCCTTCCTCCTTCTCCTTGCAGCCCGTCGAGACAAGCAGGGAAAGCAGAAAGCCCACGGCGACGAAGCTCTTTGTTATGATTCCATGCCGCATGGTGTTACAAATATTTGTATCGAGAGCGAAATCAACGCCTTTCGCCCGTGGCGCGGCCTTATTGCCAGTCCTTACGTTCGGGGTCTTCCAGA
>JBAZHO010000020.1:0-12559 GCA_041652375.1 Opitutales bacterium
CGGCGCAAACTTGGAAACCCTTGCTTGGCGATAGAACTTACAAGACATGGCGTTCGTGTTTCGGTCCGTGGATAGGCTCGGACTGGTCGAGAGTATCATTGCATACAGCAGGCGATTTTTTCAGGAAACAACTGACAACAAAACCTGCGCACCAACACAAGGCGGACGGCGACGGCCCGGCATGGGAACAGGGGGCGGGGGACGGCTGGCTGTTGTTCAAAGGCCCGAGCGGCGAATATTGGTTTAACCCTTGGGTCAAATACCTCGAAGAACAAGGCGTTGCGTTCCATTGGGAGAAGCCGCTGACGGAACTGGCGTATGACGGAACCGAAATTGCCTCTGCGTTTTGCGGCGAAGAGAAGGTTGAAGGCGACATTTACATACTTGCTATCAATCCATTCTTCGCTGCGGATATTTTGAGTAAAACGCCCGCGCTTGAGCGGCTGGACGAATTAAAATTGTTCAAACCCCTTGTTCAGGACGGTCCTCACACTCAAGTCTCGTTCAGACTGGCGTTTTCCGAAGCGATCAAATTCCCGCGCGAACGGGTTGCGGTGGTTGTAAGCGATTCTGAATTCAACATAACCCTGTTTGCGGAAGAACAAGTCTGGGATAAAGGAGTTGATCTTGGGAAAGACGTCAAATCGCTCTGGACGGGCACATCCTGCATAAGCAGCGTCCCCGGCAGGCTCTACAACAAACCCGTAAATACATGCACCAAGGAAGAATTCATTGAAGAAGTAAAAGCGCAGATACTACGCTGCGGCGCGCTAGACGAAATGATAAAAGAAGCCAACGGCGGGAAAGGATTAAAAGAGTTTACGATCATTCAAACGGATGTCTGGCACGAATGGACGTTTTCAAGCGAAGGAATAAAACCTCTTCAACCCAAGTGGGTAACTACGACCAATACGCATGCTTATCTACCGGACCAGAAGACTCCGGTTGCCAATTTATTCTTAGCCGGTGCGCACACCAAGACGCAAGCCCAAGTATGGAGCATAGAAGGAGCCGTTGAAAGCGGCAGAAGGGCCGCCAAGGCAATTGACAATAGAGTCAAGGTCATGGACCAATACCGCCCAGCATGGATCAGGTGCTTGTCCGGGATGGACGACGCGCTCTATTCAGTTAAAGCGCCGCAGATAATCGACTCCCTCATGCTGCTGCTCCTCGTTCTGGACATATGCCTGCTTTACGTTATTATTTAGCGCGCGAAGCTCTATCGTATCAGTTTCAGTTTGGTTTGACACTCTTGCCGAACGCGCGCGCGGCGGACGCCTCTCCGAGGCCGAGTTCCGCTGCTTGAGAAAAATTGGGGTGGTAAACCGGACTTGAACCGGCGACCCTCGGAACCACAATCCGATGCTCTAACCAACTGAGCTACTACCACCGTGTGGAAAGCAGGGGATTGAGGCACAATCACCGTGGGCTGTCAACACCCCTTAGCATGGGTTTGCGCATGCTTTTCGGGGCTTTTCAGGGGCGGGAGGGTGTGAGCTGTTCGTGTTCAGCGGCGTCCACGAAGAGGCGGTCGCGCATGTGCAGGGTTTCGTCGCACAGGGCGGCCAGATCGGGGTCGTGCGAGACTATCAGCAGGGCCCTGCCCGCGCCGCAGGCGGTCTTGGTCAGCAGGTCGAACACGAGGCGGGAGTTGCGTCCGTCGAGGTTGCCGGTCGGTTCGTCGGCCAGCAGGAGGACGGGTTCGTTGGCCAGCGCCCTTGCCACGGCCACGCGTTGCTGTTCGCCGCCGGAGAGGTGTCCTGTGGAGCGTTTCATTTTGTCCGCGAGGCCGACTTGTTCGAGCAGGTTGGCGGAGCGCGTTCGCATTTGCGTCGCGCTGAGTCTGCCGAGTCGTTGCATGGGCAGCATGACGTTTTCCTGCGCGCTGAATTCGGGCAGCAGGAAGTGAAACTGAAAGACGAAGCCGATGTGTTCGTTGCGCGCCGCGGTGCGTTCGACGTCGCTGGATCTGGTCATGCGGCGGCCCAGCAGTGTGATTTCGCCTTCGTCGGGGTGGTCCAGAAGGCCCAGCAGGTAGAGTAGGGTGCTCTTGCCGCAGCCGCTCGGCCCGGCCACGGCGTAGGAGCGTCCGGGGTGCAGGACGAGGCTGACGCCGCGCAGGGCTTGCGTGCGCGCTTCGTATTTGCCCAGCGTGCGGCGCAGGCCTTCCGCGTGCAAGAGGATGTCCCCTTCCGGGGGCTTTGCCATTTCCGTCGCGCTCACGAGGCCCCCCTTATGATTTCGCCCGGTTCGATCTGCGCCGCGCGGCGGGCGGGCAGGTAGCTGGCCACCATCACGACCGCCGTGGCCACGATGCAGGCCCATATGTAGTGCCACGGGGACCACAGCACCACGAAGTGGTCGGTCGAGAATATGCCTCGGATGCGGATGGGCAGGTTTTCTATCCCGAGGGTTAGCAAGAACGCCAGCAGGCAGCCCAGCACCAGTCCGAAGGCCAGAACTATCATGCCCTGACATACGAATATGTACACGATGTCGCGGCGCGTGTAGCCCATCGAGCGCAGGATGGCGATTTCGCGCCGCCGTTCCATCACTATGATTGCCAGCGTGTTGAACATGCCCAGCGCGGCCACCATTATTATCACGCTCATCGTGATGCCGGAGGATACGCGCAGGGCGCGGAACACTTCCAGCCATGTCTTTTCGCTCTTCTGCCACGGCAGCACGTCGTGCTGAAGCACTTCCTGCATATGTTCGGCCACGATTTCCGCTTGGTTGTTGTCGTAAAGCGATACTTGCAGGAAGCTGGATTTGTCCGGCTGGCCCAGCAGTTCCTGCGCTTCCCGCAGGTGGATGAACACGCGGCGCCGGTCGTATTCCTGCACGCCCGTCTCAAATATGCCCACCACGCGGTAGCGGCGGTTCTCGTCGATGCTTTTCAGGAATATGGAACTGCCCACGTCCACGTTCAGCCGTTCGGCCATCTTGGTGCCGACGAGTATGGCGCGCGGGTCGCGGTCGAAGTCGTTTATATCGCCGTAGCGCAACTGTTTGCCGAGGTTCGACACCGTGAGATGGTCGCTCAGGCGTATCCCGAGCGCTTCGCCGTCCTCCTGCCTGAAGCCGCTTTTGGCGCTTACCTTGCCGCGCAGAACCTCGCTCACGCCGGACACTTCGCTGAAGCTGCGCACGGCCTCCATGAGCTGGCGCGGGTGTTCGATGCCCTCCACGTAAGTGCGGCCCTGCTTGAGCTGCACGTTGAAATTGTCCTGCTGTTCTTCCCCGGTGACCATGCTGGTCACGTTGGACTGGAAGCGGTCCTGCACCTTGAGCGCGCCGTTGCTGCCCCATACCGCGCTGATGAAGAATGACTCGAAGCCGCTTGTCTGCGCCTGAGACACAATGAAGAACGCCACGCCGAACACGATGCCAGCAAGGCTCATGAGCATGGCCCTTTTCTTGGCCAAGAGGAAACGCCACGCTATATGCAGGAGCAGGTCCATCGGCACCGTTCCGCTATCGCTCCTGATAGGTTTCCACGCGGTCGCCGTTGCGCAGGGCGCTCTGGCCTTCAAGGACGACCTGCTCCCCGGCGGACAGGCCGGAGGCGATTTCCGCCCTCTCCAGCCCTAGGAAGCCCGGCGTTATCTTGCGTATTTCCACCACGCCGTTCTTGACCACGTAAACGCGGTTGCCGATCAGGGCGCGGCGTGGGACAAGGACGGCGTCCTTGCGCTCTTCCTTGACGAGGACCGCCTCGCCCGTGAGACCGGGCACGAGGATTTCGTCCGGGGCGTCGATGGTGAGGAAGACCGCGCGGGTCTTGTTCTCGGCGTTCGCCGTGGTGTTCAGGCTGCTCACGACGGCCTCGAAGGGGCTGCCCGGGTAGCTGGCCAGACGGACCCGCACGCGCTGGCCCTTCTGCACGTAGGCGGAATCCTCCTCTGCCAGAGTAAGCTCTATCCAGCGGCCCGGTGAGACAAGCCGGAGTATCTCGTTGCCCGTCCACAGAAAATCGCCGGGGAAGGCCAGTTGTTCCACCACGGTTCCGTCCATCGGGGCGGCGATCGTCATGCGTTCGAGTTGATACTGCAGGTGGTCCACTGTGGCCTCGAACAGGCTGGCCTGTTCCTCGCGGCCTATCTGCTGGTAGTTGAAGTCGGTCTGCACTTTCTGCAGTTCCCTCTGCCTGCGCTCAAGGTCGTCGTTGCTGGCCCCGCCGAACTCTATCTGCTGTTTGATGCGGGCTATGTCGCCCTCGATGTTCTGTATGTCGCGCACCTGATTGAGGGGAAGCTGCAGGCGTTGCTGCGCGGCCTTGAGCTGGATGACTTTTTCGCGGATCTGCTGCTTGAGGTCCTCGGAATCCATGATCAGGAGCGTGTCGCCCTTCTTCACCTTGGTTCCGACCGCGACGGGTATGTCCGTCACGCGGCCCTGAACCTCGGTTTTGACCTTGATATCCACGTTGGCGAACACCTTCACCGTGCCGGTGACGGCGTTGACTGCCGTACCTGTGATGGCCGTGGCCACAGGGACAGCCGAGCGGGTGCGCGAATATGCCATCCAGATGATGGCGGCTATGAGCAGCAGGGGAACGGCGATTTTCAGCAGGAGTCTCATCTTTGGAAATGGGTTTTGGCCATGTCGTCGAGTCTGGCCACGGCCAGCATGTAGGATGCGCAAGCCTGAAGCAGGTCCAGCCTCGTGCGTTGCA
This sequence comes from Opitutales bacterium, assembly GCA_041652375.1. Taxonomy (GTDB): domain Bacteria; phylum Verrucomicrobiota; class Verrucomicrobiia; order Opitutales; family Oceanipulchritudinaceae; genus Verruco-01. The sequence goes on from JBAZHO010000020.1 coordinate 4,679, forward strand.
GGTCCAGCTTGCGTTGAAACAGATCGTTGGCGGAAATGAGGTTCTGGCTCATCTGCAGTTCCATCAGGTCCACGCTTTCCTCCAGCATCTTCACCCTCGCGCGGCGGGTCAGCAGGCGTTCGGCGTTCAGGCGCGCCTCCCGCGCGGCGGAGGATACTTCCCTTGACTGACGCAGCCGGGCCTCGGTGATGCGTGCCTGAATACGTCTTTGCCGGGCCATGGAGGCAAGTTGTTCGGCGTTATTCGTGCCGCCGTCGTAAATGGTCCAGTTCGCCTGAATGCCAGCCCAGTTGTAAACGCGGGGCACGGTCCCGTACGTGCCGTCGGGGCGGTATTCGTCCACGTAGTCAACGTTGCTCGACACCACGACGTCTATCTTCGGGCGGTTGCGGCTGCCCAGTTCGCGGAAAAACGCTTCTTCCGTCTGCAGTTCGCCTTCAAGGGACGCCACTTCGGGGGATATCGCGGCGGCTGCGGCCCGCGTCATGCGGTCCAGTTCCGAGGCGTCCATCGGTTCGATGTCGGGGATTTGCTCCGGGGATATTTCCAGCCCGCCCTGTCCGCACATTTCGCGGATAAGGTCCAGATCGTATCCGGCGCGGCTCACAGCATCGGCCAGTTCCTCGGCCCGCTCCTGCGCGAATATCCGCGCTTCCACGAGGTTCTGCCTCGGGGCCTGCCCATTGTCCACCAGCGTCTTGAGGCCTTCTTCCTTCTTGCGGGCGTAGGCGATGCTTTCCTTTGCGATTTCCTCACCCTTTAGCGCGAGCTGGTAATCCACGTAATAGCGGCGCAAGTCCTGCCTTAGCTGCAGGATTCGCATCCCCGTCCAGCCCGTGGCGGAGTCTATGCGGCCTTGTGCCTGATCCTCGCGGGCTTTGAACTCCCCCCAGTGGTACAGGGGCAGGTTGGCATAGACCGAGGCGTAGGGGCCGAAGTTGAAATTATCGTTGCTGTCGGAGTGGCTGTTGATGCGCGTCTCGTACTGGCCCTGAAGGCGCGCGAAACTGTTCACATGGGGGTTGCGCCCGCTGGAGGCCGCCTTCAGCGCCGCTTCGCCTTCCTCGATCCTTTGCTCTTCCGCCATGATGGACGGGGACTTTGTGCCGATCTGGTTCAGTATGCCGCGAAGCTGCGGGAAGCCGTCTTCGGGCAGGGGGGCTGCGGCTTCCGCACCCGCGCACGGGGTCAGAAGCAGGACGAGTGAAAGTATGGCTGACAGTCGGGACATGTTGAGCTTGGGGCTGCTATCGCACAGCCCCTGCTTGTCGAAACCTGCGCGGAGGGGCTAAGTTTCGTTTACGCGTCCCGTTCGGCCTCCGACGCCAGTTCTTTCAGAAATGCCAGCGTTGACGCTGCCTGTCGGGCGGACCCGAAACGGCTTTCCGTGAATCCGGGCGCTTCGCTGGCGGCACGGCGGCGCAGTTCCACGTCCGTGGCCGCTCTTTCGAGGGCGTCCGCGAACAGGGAAGGGCTGTCGGGGGGGATTATCAGCCCGGTGCAGCCGGGGACGCAGCATTCCTCCACGCCGCGGCATTCCGTGGCCACCAGAAGAAGGCCCATTGCCTGCGCTTCGATAAGAAAGTTGGGCAGGGAGTCCTCCCTTGAGGCGGATACCGCCACGTCGGCCCCGGCGTAGAACGGTCCCGTTTCCGCCCTCTGGCCGAAGAATTGCACCCGTTTGTCCAGCCCGTTGCATCTTGTGAAGCGGCGCAGGCGGTTAAGCTCCCGGCCCATCCCCACAATCCAGAGCTGCCAGTCCGCGTCCGTCCCAGCGGCGAAGCGGCGCACGGCGTCGAGAAGTTCGATGTGGCGCTTGCCGGAGCGCAGGGCGGCCACGGCGACAAATACGCAGGTGTCCGGCCCGGCCTTGGTGCGCGCGCGAATTTCCTCCCTCCAAGCTACGCGGTTTTCCATGCCTTTGCGCAGCATCACGGAGTTGTGGATGACGCGCACGTTTTCCGCCGGGAAGCCGCGTTCGAGCAGTCTGCGCTTCCACCAGTTGCTGTTGACCAGCACGGCCCGCACCTGCCCGAGGGACCAGTGGTGCAGGGGGAATACCAGCTTGCCCGTGCGCAGGGTGGCTATGACGCCCATCTGCGGGAAGCGGCGCTGGATGAAGCCGGAGTAGCAGTTCGCCGTGCGCCCCATGCACAGGACCAAGTCCGGGTTCAGGCGTTCGATCGTTTCCATCAGGCCGGGCGCGAAAAAGCTGATGCGGCTGTCGAAGCCTTGCAGAACCGTGTGCGGGATTCGTGCCTCCGTCATGTCGTTCCACAGGCAGCCGCCGGGGCGGAACAGGATCAGATGGGCTTCGTGGCCTGCCTGAAGCAGTTGTCCGGCCAGAAAGAGCGACTGTCTTTCGGTCCCGCCCATGCGGAGGTAATCCTGTATTATGGCTATGCGCATCATGCGGGGTTCGCTTCACGGTGAAAACCCCGCCCCGGCCCATTGTTTCGCAATAGCTTCGGGCCGCCCGCTTTGCGTGCGCCGTGCAGTAGCCTGTCCCGGCCTACGATTTCATGTAGAGGCGCTGCAGGAAGCGCATCACGCGCTGCGGCAGCAGACGGTGGGCGAGGGGGGCCAGCCGGGCCTGAAAGAAGCTGCCGGAGCAGAAAGTGCCGCAGCGCCCGCCCTGAATGATGCGTACGAGGTCCTGCGCGACGCTGGTGCTGTCCGGGGCGTTGCGCATGTGCTTTTCCATGGCCGTCCACGCTGCGTCGCCGCCGCCCATGTTGCGCGTGGCGTCCATGAAGCCGGAGCGGAAGTCGCTGGGCTGAAAGTCTATCACGCAGATGCCGCTCCGGCGCGTCTCATCGGCGAGGGACTGGCTGAAGCTGCTCAGGCCCGCCTTGGAGGCGTTGTAAAGGGTCATGCCGGGCAGGGGGAAGCGCACCGCCAGCGAGGATACGTTCGCAATGCAGCCTTGCCCGCGCGCCTTCATGCCGGGCAGCACCGCCTGACATAGCAGGGCGGGCGCGGTCAGCATCAGTTCCACCTGATCGTGAATGTCCTCCGGGTCCGTGTCCTCCAGATTCCCGAAAACGCCGTAGCCCGCGTTGTTGACGAGCAGGTCGATCTGCCCAAGCTCCATCTGCATCTCGACGGTGAAGGCGCGGATGGAGTCCGCGTGCGCAAGGTCCACGGACACGGGGATCACGCCGGGCACGCCGATGCGGGCGGCGTCTCTGGAAGTGCCCCACACGGTGCATCCGGCCTTGAGCAGTTCGCGGCAAAGCGCAGCGCCAAGCCCGGAGCTTGCCCCTGTGACCAGCGCGTTATGGTATGGGAAGTCTGCGTTCATTCGGTCGCTATTTTTGAAAACAATAATGCGGCCCGGTGTTGATACGTCCAGCATGTTAATGGCGCAAGGGGCAGTTATGAAAGTGTGCTCTCCAGAAGAAGGAGCGCCCGATGCCGCGCAGCCGCGCCCGCGCATCGTCGCGCTGACGCACGAGTTCTACCCGCAGCGCGGCGGCATCGCCACCTATACCCACGAAGTGGCCCGCGCGGCATCGCTGGCCGGTTATCCCATCGAAGTGTGGGCGCCGGAAACTCCGGCTCTATCGACCGGGAAGTTCGACTTCCCCGTGCGCGCGCTGCCCGCCGGAGGCGATCAAAGCTGGCCCAGCCGCATCAAGCTGGCGCGCTGCCTCATGCAGAGGCGCGAAAGTTGGGCCGGACGCGTCCTGTGGCTGCCGGAACCCGGCCCGATGCGCGCGCTGATGTACTTCAGCCTGCTCAGGCGGATGCCCGTGAGCGGTCTGGTAATCACCCTGCACGGCTCTGAAATCAGCCGCTTCACCAGCCGTTGGTACCGCAAATGGCTCTTTGGCCGCCTGCTCCATTCCGCGGACCGCATAAGCGTGGTGTCCCGATTCGGGAAAGAGAGCCTTCTGTCCGTTTTCCCGGAGCTTGAGCCAAAGCTCTGCATTGCGCACGGCGCGCTCAGAAGCGACGTGCCCGGCATGGCCGGAACGGCGAACGGGGCGCTCAAGAACGGACGCATCGTGATTTTGACCGTGGGCCGCGTTCACCCGCGCAAAGGACAGATGGCCGTCATCGAGGCGCTCGCGCGGCTGGAACCCGCCATCCGCGAAGGCTTTTTATACCGCTGCGTCGGGCCGCTGCGCCGCCCCGCCTATCTGCACAAACTGGAGGACGCCGCGCGGGACGCCGACGTGGCATTTGAATACGCGGGGGAACTGGAACCCGCCGACCTGAATTACCAGTATCTGCACGCGGACATCTTCGCCATGACCAGCGAACGGGACGGCCACAGCGTGGAAGGCTTCGGCCTGACGTATCTGGAAGCGTCCTCGTACGGCCTGCCCATCGTGGCCCACCGCACAGGCGGCGTGGCAGACGCGGTGCGGCACGACTTCAACGGCCTGAAAGTCGAACCCGACGACCGGGCCGCGCTGGCGGAAGCCTTCTGTGCCCTTGCGCAGGATCAGGCGCTGCGGTCCAGACTCGGCGAAAACGGACGCCGCTGGGCGCAATCCTTCTCGTGGGAACGCACCGCGCATACCCTCTTCGACGGGCTGGGACAGAGCCAGCCAAGCCATTCGGCGGCACGGAAAAAGAAATTCTGACGCGCGGCGCGCGGCGCGCGAGGATTGAAATATCGGAACCAGATGCTATGAGTCGGACATGAAAACTCCATATCTCCTCCCGGTCCTGTTTCTGGTATTCTGCGGCAACGCGTTCTCCGACACCATGGTGATAACCATGAAAAACGGCGCATGAGGCTCGAAACGGGGCAAACCCAGTGAGCCGCAATGCCTGCCAACGCAACTGGAAGCGACTCGAAGGTATTAACTTTGCCTAAATCAAGTTTTCGGCAATTCGCTTAATATCTGGTAATAAGCGAGTTATGTAGCCTTGTTTGAGTCCCGCCACCTCCACTGTTATCAGCCGATGCTTCCTGCGGACTTCTGTAAGGCTCCTCCTTCTCCTTCAAATCTTGACAAATCGTCCCGGTCCATCGAATCGATGCCCGGGACGATTGAAGTCAGAATTGGCGAAACAACAGTCTTTGGTTTAACCGGATGAACGACAATAAGTCCTTTGATGGGATTCTTTATTATCAATGCAGATCCTCACTTCAGACTGATTTACGGTTCATCAGCAAGAGAATAAGCCCGCCAACGAAAGCGATGGCTCCGATAACTGGCGGTATGAAGTGGCTGACCGTGGTTTCGAAGTGCATGCCCAAGAAGTTCACTGGCTGTCCCGGCGTAGTGAAAGAGATGCCGGAGTATGCCAGCACCACAACGCCCAGAATAATCAGAATTACTGCGACAATTGCTCTTGTAATCATTTAAGTATCTCCATCCTTAATTTATACTTTTATAATAGCGGACGCCTGCGTCCGGATATAAAGTTTACGATTATGATGATAAGCGCAACGACGAGGAGCACATGAATAAACGCCCCGATCGTGTAACCCGATACAACACCAAGCAGCCATAGGATTATCAGGACTGCTGCGATTGTGTATAACATAGAGTCTCTTTTCATATTATTCGTGATGTGCGGCCTTGTGGGCTGATTTTGCCACCTTTGCAGCGGCGTGACTGGTTACGTCCATAACTTTCTCGGATGCCTCGGTAAGGCCTTCCTTTGAGCTTGTGTACATGTCTTTGCTGCCTTTTGAAGCTCTGTGAGCCATGCTCTTGGCGGCTGTTTTGATGTCGCCTCCGATGATTATGGCATCGGTCTTTGCTCCGTGTGCGCCATGCTTGATCGTTTCCAGAATCTCTTCGCCTGGAGACGTGGGCGTTGGAACTTTGGTCTTTTTATGGTCTTCAGATTTATTGATCATATGCTATGTGTTTTGAATTTTAAGATATTAACATTCTGATGCCGAACGTATGTCTAGCGCAGTATTGCGCCAGCCAACTGCGTAAGGATGGATCAATTACTTCTTGTTAGAGGAGGGAACCTCGACGGTTATATTGTTGACTATGCTGGTAACGCCCTTGACGTCGTTCACCAACTTGGCAACAAGGCTCTTCTCGGCGTCGTTTTTGACCGTGCCGCCGATTGTAACCACGCCATCAGTTGTCGAAACGCTCGTCTTGAAGGCGCTCGTTGAACGATGTAATGCCAATGCTACTTTGACTTGGGCCGTGATTGAGGCATCGTCGATTTTTTCGCCCATTGTCGTTTCTGGTTTTGTCGGCGCTTGAACGACGGTCATTTCATTTGAAACCGACTTCACGCCATCGATGTCCTTTGCGTATTCGGTGGTCAGTTCCTTCTGGGCGGAGCTTGAGGCCGTGCCGCGAAGGGTGACGACTCCTTTGGCGACAAAGATCTTCGTATCGCTGGCGCTGACGTTGCGGTGAAACAGAAGAATCGTGTTGATCTTCACGATCAGCCAACTGTCTGAATACTCAGGAGCGGCTTCTTTGACAACGATCTGGTTGTCAACGCTTATGACTCCCGGCAGACTCTCGACAGTGTCCTGCGCAAGATCCTTGTGGGACGATACGGCGACTGTCCCCGTAAGCGTTACCGCTCCCTTCTCGGATTCGATCTTGATCGAATCATCGCCGAGATACGTTTTGAACACGTAGGAGTTCTTGGCGGAGGACTCGATACGGTTATCCGTCGTTTCGGACGGACTGCGTGAGCATGCGGTGATAAACAGAACGCCAGCTGATGCTACGAGCGCAAGAGTGTAGTTGTATTTCATTTTTTTGATTTTGTTGATTCTTGAATTGAGATGACGATGCAGACTACAATGTAGTCGAAGTCAGCAGTTCCCGCGATGGGGTGAAACCCTACCAGTGGTTTGACGGACTGGCTTATCCGTTCTGTCCAGACGCCCCGGGATGACCCTGCGGAGCCTCCGTTTTGTTCTTGTCCGGTCCATCGCCGTCAGGACGGTCTTCCATGCCACGCGGTTCCGTTTTGGGCTTTTTCCCAAAGCCTTCATCCCCGACGGACGACCAATGCCTAGGGGGTGTTTTCGCGCCACGTCCTTGTGATGGGCGACGGGTGAGTCGTGGAAGTCCATCTTACCCGACAGAGAGGCAACGAGCACGGCGATCGAAACATTGGGCGGTGCCGGGCTATACCGGACCCGTTTCCCAGCCCTCTTCCTTCTGGAAAGCTACGCCGCAGCGATTGCCAAAAGTTTCCCAAAATAGAAACCTAATCTGGCAAGGAAACGGGACAACCGACGTATGTACACACTGCGGACGCCTCGGAGAGGCGTCCCTACCAACAGATTGTGCATCAACGTCTTAGGGGTAGGGACGGCTCTCCGAGCCGTCCGCGGAGGCACGCGTTCGTCCTGCGGCTTCAAATTGGCCGACTTTTGGCAACCGCTATAACTGCGCCGCTGGAAGATCGCCGCCAAGAACAACGCATCGACGTCTGTCGCGCCTTCTTTCACATCGCAGCAGCTCTCATCACTTAACGCCACCTGTGCATATTTAACCGCCTCCAAGACAAGGGGCGTGCCGCGCAACGGAAGAAAGTGGCGTGGCGGCTGGGGCTCGAACCCAGGACCTGCGGTTTAGAAGACCGCTCTCAACCTAGCGTTTATGCGGTGTATTTTAAGCCGTCGCTATTTTGTAGCTATTTATTCTTGCTCCAAGGACGTTTTTATGCGTTTATGTTCACATGAAGGTAAAAGTTCATCCCTACAATTCGCCTTCGAAACCGAAGCTGAAATACATTGTCGCTGTGAACGCCCCTGAAGGACGGACGCGGAAATACTTTGAAACGAAGAAGGCGGCTGATGCATACGCCCAAGTGAAGCGCCTTGAGGGCGAGGAAATGGGCAACCGCGCGGTTGAGATCGACGCTGACATTCGACTTGCAGCCTTGAAGGCTTCCAAGGCGTTGAAACCCTATGGCAGGAGC
>JBAZHO010000021.1:0-12477 GCA_041652375.1 Opitutales bacterium
GGATTACGATACGCTGATTGCGATGCCCGACGCGCCTGACGAAGCGAGGGGCGAGGCATTCCGGAACCGGGGTATAATGAAGGCTGAGAAAGGCGACATACTTGGCGCTCTGGCGGACTACACGGCGGCGATTGAACTGCCCGGAGCACGCCCTGAAGATCGTGCCGCCTCGCTGAACAACCGTGGCGTAATCCGCATGAACATGCGCAACTACGATGGCGCGAAGGCGGACTTTTACGCCGTCATGGCCATGAAGGATGTGCCGGAAGACATACGCAAAACCGCAGCAGATAATTTCGACATCGTGAAATTAAAATAGGCGGCGGGCGGCGGAACCAGCCGACACTTATTGCGATTGCCAAAAGTCGGCCAATTTGACGCCACAAGACAAGCGTATGCCTCGCGGACGGCTCGGAGAGCCGTCCCTACCCCTAAGACGTTGATGCGCAATCTGTTGGTAGGGACGCCTCTCCGAGGCGTCCGTCTCTGTCGTCATTTTTTAAAACTGACTTGCCGAACGCCACAATAGGCGTCGGACTGCGGAACCTGTCGGCACACCTGCGCGGCATTCTCACGCGCCTTCCGGCCTTGCAAATGCGGGCGGCGGGGCCTAAGAATGGCCGTTTCCCATGAGCGACGAAGCACCCAGTCAGGAAATTACGAACACGTCCGATCTGCGCGCCGTGCGCATGAAGAAGCTCGAAGAGCTTCGCGCCGCCGGTTACGACCCGTTCAAGATGAACGCCGTGCAGGAGCAGACTTCCGCGCAGGCCAAGGCCATGCTGCCAGAGGGCGAGCACGAGGGGCCGGAGGTCAAAGTGGCGGGTCGTCTGGTCGTCATCCGCCTGATGGGCAAGGCGTCCTTCGCCAAGATTCAGGACCGCGCCGGAGTCATCCAGCTCTACTTCAAGAAGCAGGACATGGGGGACGAGGCTTACGACTTTTTCAAGAAGCTGGACCTCGGGGACATCATCGGCGTCGAGGGCACGCTGTTCCGCACCAAGACGGGCGAGGAAACCGTGCGCGTGCTCAAGTGCGTCCTCGTCACCAAGACCCTGCGTCCCCTGCCCGAAAAGTGGCACGGACTGGCCGATCAGGAGCAGATTTACCGTCAGCGTTACCTCGACCTGATTACGAGTGAGGAATCCCGCAAGCGTTTCCAACTGCGCAGCCGCATCATTTCCTGCATCCGCCGCTATCTGGACGAGCGCGAGTTCATGGAGGTCGAGACCCCGGTGCTTCAGGCAGAGGCTGGCGGCGCGGCAGCGCGGCCCTTCAAGACGCATTTCAACGCGCTGGACTGCGAGTTCAACCTTCGCATCGCGCTGGAACTTTCGCTCAAGAAGCTGCTCGTGGGCGGTTTCGAACGCGTTTACGAGCTGGGGCGCACCTTCCGCAACGAGGGTCTTTCCCGCCGTCACAACCCGGAGTTCACGATGCTGGAGGTCTATCAGGCTTACAGCGACTTCCGGGGCATGATGGCGCTGGTGCGCGGCATGATCGCCCGCATCTGCGCGGACGTGCTGGGCACGGACAAGATCACCCGCTACGACGGCGAGGTGATCGACCTCGGCGGCGAATGGCGCGTGGCGAAGTACCGCGACCTCGTGCGAGAGGCCACCGGGCGCGAGGACTGGTTCGCGCTGCCGAAGGCTGAGAAGCTCGCGTGGTGCGACGCCAACGGCGTTGAGACCGACCCCAAGGGTGAGGATTTCGAGATCACGAACTCGGTCTATGAGAAGCGCGTCGAATGCAACCTCATCCAGCCGACTTTCGTCACGCATCTGCCCCGTCAGCTCATCCCGCTGGCCAAGCTCGTGGCCGACGACCCGGAGACGGTCGAGGTGTTCGAGTTGTGCATAAACGGGCAGGAAATCGCCCCGGCTTACAGCGAGCAGAACGACCCGCTGGAACAGCGCCGCGCACTGGAAATTCAGGCGGGCGAAGAGGTGCAGAAGATCGACGAGGACTTCCTCCTCGCGCTGGAGCACGGCATGCCCCCGGCGGGCGGCATGGGCATGGGCATAGACCGCCTAGTGATCCTGCTGACGGGCGCGCCAAGCATCCGCGACGTGATCCTCTTCCCCTCCATGCGCCCGGACAAGGCCTAGCCCTCTGCCTATAACGATTGCCAAAAGTATCCCGAAATAGAAACCTAATCTGGCAAGGAACCGAGACAACCGACGTATGCGCGCGCTGCGGACGCCTCGGAGAGGCGTCCCTACCAACAGATTGTGCATCAACGTCTTAGGGGTAGGGACGGCTCTCCGAGCCGTCCGCGGAGGCACGCGTTCATCCTGCGGCTTCAAATTGGCCGACTTTTGGCAACCGCCCTAGCCCTCCGCTGGTTCCTCGGTCAGGGGACGCGTGCGGGCGCGGATTACGCGGCGCTCGTCCACCTCCGTCACCACTATGTCCAGCCCTTCCAGCTTCAGGTGTTCGCCCTGAGAGGGGATGCGGCCAAGCTCCGCCGTTATCAGGCCGCCGAAAGTGGACACGTCCTGATTGGCGAACTCCACGTCCAGTTCCCGCTCAAGCTCGTAAACCGGGGTCAGGCCGCTGACGCTGTACTCGCCGTTGGGCATGCGCTTGATGTTGTCCTCCTCCACGTCGAACTCGTCGCGTATGTCGCCCACGAGCAGCTCCAGAAGCCTCTCCAGCGTGATGAGGCCCTCCGCGCCGCGAAACTCGTCCACGACCAGCGCCATGTGCTGGCGCTTGCCAAGGAGCAGGTGCAGGGCGTCCTCCACGCTCTGGTCCGGCGACACGCGCAGAATGTCCCGCTTGATGCGGCGCAGGTCCAGTCGGCGCTGGTTGCGCACCTTGCGGAAGATGTCCTTGATGTGGACAAGGCCCACGCAGCGGTCCAGATCCCCTTCGCAGAGCGGAAAGCGCGTGTGCCCGGTTTCGCGGGCAAGGCGCAGGTTGTCCTCCACGCTGTCGTTAAGGTCCATCCACTGCACCTGATGCCGGGGCAGAAGCACGTCGCTGACCACAAGGCCGCGCATTTCCAGCGCGTTGCGGAATATGCGCCGCGCCATGAGCGGCATGGGCAATGAGCCTTCGCCGGGGTGCTCGATCTGCTCCTCGAAGCCCAGCGATTCAAGACCCGGGATTTCCCGCACGCCGACCTTGCGCAAAAGGTAGTCCATCAGGGCGCGCATGGGCTGGAGCACAAGCACGCGCAGGGGCGCGAAAAACATCAGCACCACCCTGCCCGCGCCGAGCGCGCGGCCCGGATGGCGCAGCCCCATCGCGCGGGGCAGCAGCACGCCGAAAAACACGAAAAGACCGTAGGCGAACATGAACACGACCGCGACAGCCGCCGCCGCCGCATACGTGCCCAGCGGTGCTTCCGTCCGCCCGAACACTATCCCCGCCGCGCGCAGCAGGATCAGGGCGTAACTGATAGCGCAGATCAGGCTGGCGCTGCGGGCGAGGCGGACCGTGCCCTCCGCGTGGTCGATGAGTCTTCGCAGGGCCGGGCGTTCGCGCAGCCGCTCCGCAAGCTCCGGCTCGAAATGACTCAGGCAGACGCGAAGAATCGCCAACTCCGCCGCCACGAGAAGGGCGTTTAGCAGTATCAGGAACAGGCCGCCGAAAATCCACGGCCAGACGCTGGCGTCGGTGGTGCTCATAATCCGGCGGTCCGGGCCAGCACTTCGCGCAACGCGACCAGCAGGCCCGCGTTCTGTTCGCGCGTGCCCACGCTGATGCGCAGGTAGTCCGGCAGACCGTAGTTTTTAACAGGGCGGACGATCCAGCCCATGCCTTGCAGCTTCTGGAAAATCCCCATCGCCTCCGGGCCGACCTTCACCAGCACGAAGTTCGCCTCCCCGTCCACGCAGGACAGGCCCAGTTCCTCAAGCCCGGCGCGAAGCTGCGCCAGCCCGGCGGTGTTTTCGACGCGGCACTTGAGCACCCATTCGTCGTCGTCAATGGCCGCGAGACCCGCCGCGAGCGCGGGCACGGACACGCTGAAAGGCGGGCGCACGCGGTCGAGCAGCGCCGCCATCTCCGGGGCGCAGTAGGCATAGCCCACGCGAAGCCCGGCCATGCCGTAAATCTTGGAAAAAGTGCGCGTGCCGACGACTTTGCGCCCGGCGCGGATGTGATGGACGATGTCGGGAATCTCGCTGCGGTATTCGCGGTAAGCCTCGTCGTAGATCAGCACAACGTGATCCGGCAGGGCGGTGATGAAGCGGTCAAGCTCCGCCTGCGAGCAAATCGTGCCAGTGGGATTGTTCGGGTCCGGCAGATACACGATGCGCGTGCGCTCCGTGATCGCGGCGAGCATCCCGTCAAGATCCTGCGAAAGGTCCGCCCGCACGGGAACCGCCACGGGAGTGGACCCGTAGAGCAGGGTCGCAATCATGCCCGTGATGAAGCTCGGCTTGCTCATCACGACCTCCACGCCGGGGGCGAGGAACAAGTCGCCCATGAGGTAGAAAACCTCGTTTGAACCAGCGCAGACGCTGATCATGGACGGCTCCAGCCCCATCTTCTCGGCGATGCGCCCGCGAAGGAAAAACGCGCTGTTCTCCGGGTACATCCACGCGCCCGACAAGGCCGCGTGCGCCGCCGCCAGCCCCTTCGGCGAGGAGCCGAGCGGGTTCTCGTTTGACGCCATCTTGGCGACATGGTCCGGGTCCAGCCCCAGTTCCCGGGCAACGACCTCGATAGGCCTGCCCGGTTCGTAAACCGGGACGGAGTGCATGGCGGGTTTGAGCATCTGCGCGTAGTTCATCGCTGGGTAATAAAACCGCCTTCGCAGTGAATTGTCCAGCATTGGAGCGGGGGGACGAACGTTCGCTAACAGATAACTGCGGGGACGTGTCAGTCCGCCTGAAGCAGGCGGTTACGGCACGACGGATGTCAGTCCTCGTCAAAGTGGTATATAGCGGTTGCCAAAAGTCGGCCAATTTGAAGCCGCAGGACGAACGCGAGCCTCCCCGGACGGCTCAGAGAGCCGTCCCTACCCCTAAGACGTTGATGCACAATCTGTTGGTAGGGACGCCTCTCCGAGGCGTCCGGGGCGTGCGCATACGTCGGTCGTCCCGTTTCCTTGCCAGATTAGGTTTCTATTTCGGGATACTTTTGGAAATCGCTATAATTATTATACCGTTTTGATTTTATTGTGATTCACATTGATTTGTGGACACTTTGTGGAAGCGCTGAAAGCTTTCAGCGCTCAGAATGTCCACATATTGATCGAAACCACTATACTTCCCGCCCGGAGTGGATGTGTTTGCGAGATCGGGCCAAGACTCTGGACGGCCATCATCACGCAAAGAGGCGACAGAATCAGGATAATCAGCGTGCGTCGGGCGCATCCGAAGGAGGAACGAATCTATGAAGAAGACTGACACCATCACCAGCCGGGACGGCAGGGAGACCATTAGTGCCGGGGAATTTGACCGCCGTTTTGAGAACGGCGAGGACTTGAGCATGTTCATGGACCTGTCCAAAGCCCGCAGGCCCGGACGGGAAGTCCGGCGCGTGAACGTGGATTTTCCCAAGGCATTTCTGGAGCAGATCGACAGCGAGGCACAACGTGTCGGCGTGTCGCGTCAGGCGTGGATCAAAACCACGCTGGCAGGAGTCCTGAAGCATCCCGCCTGATTTCAGGCACAAAGCGATTTCCAAAAGAAACCGAAATCAAAACCCGGAATTTTTTCCGCAGATTAGCAGGGATAAAAAAGGGATTGGAAAATCAGAACGTCTTCTTTTTCAATAATCTGCGGCATTTCCCTGTCCGACAACGACAGCCCCGCCCTACTCCAGCGTGAAGCTGAACTGGTCGTACGGTTCGCTGCGCCACGCCAGAAACTGCGTGGTGGGGGAGATGGCGAAGAGCGGGGAAAAGGTGCGCACGGTGACGGTTTTGCCGTCGGGGTGGAACTCCAGTATGCGCAGCCAGCCGTCGCCGCCGTTGCCGTACCAGCCGCCGCCCATCGCCTGCGCGTTGAAGGCCATCTGGTTGACCGTCTTTCCGACGGCGTTTTTGTCCAAGCGGAAGCCGAGGTGTTCGCGCGGGTTGTCCGGCGAGGCGATATGGCCGCTTAACACCATTTCGATGTTTGTCGAAGGCTGGACCAGTTTCTCCCAGATTGCCTGTCCGTAGTTCACGTCGGTCAGCCCGTAGTCCTCATCGGCGATGTGTTCGCTCTGCGAGTCCAGATACGTGTGCGTGAGCAGCAGTCCGGTGTGGTCCTTGTATGCGGGGTTGCCCATCACGCCCGCGCCCCATGCTAGGGCCGCCTCGCGCGGGGCGAACTCCAGAGACAGGATCAGGAACTTCCGCCCTTGCGGGGAAATGAACTCGTAGGCGGCGTTGCTCAGAGAGGGGTTGCCTTGCGCGTCCGTCCCGGCCTTGCGGAGCAGCTTCTGCGTGAGGTGGTTGCGCGAGGGCGGGAAATATTCGTCAAAGTGCGTTCTGCGGGCCTCGTTCACGTTGGAGACTCCGTAATCGTGGTTGCCAGTGGCCAGAATGCAGGGCACGCGATTGTCGAGCCGTTCGAAGGCGCGGGAAACGGCTGCCCACTGCTGGGTGCCGGTCTGGTCCGCAACGGCTCCGTCGGGGTCCAGAATGCCGCTCTGCTCGACGAGGTCGCCGGTGCAGAGCACGAGCTTGATGTTGAGCCGGTCGATATTGTCGGCAATCCACGCCGTCATCAGCTCGAAAATGGGCTGATTGCGGGCGAACTTCTGGTAGGTCTGCGGATCGGGCAAGAGGACCAGCGTCCACGAGCCCGCCTCTTCGAGGGCTGGCGGCTCGTAAACAGAGGCCGAGACCGCCACGGCGGCGGCGTTGAGACAGGAGCCGCACAAAAGCAGACTCGCGGCGAACAAGCTGGGGAGAACGCGTCTGATCTTGATCATGGCTGGCAGGGGGCGCGGCGACCTGAGGAGCGTTTGAAAACTCGGCTCCCTTGGCCGACTATTTCACCTCAACCTTCAGTTCTAAGGATTCGAGGACTTCGCCGGTATCGATCTTCACAAGATCCATGTGCAACGTGGTGTTTCCGGGGGCCACGGGGGTGAAAAGATAATAGTAGGTATAGATTCGCGCCAGCCCGCCCACGACGACGTTGAACACCATCTTGGGGTTGGGGTCCATTCTGAGCACGCTGCTGTCCACATCGGCGATCTTCCATTGTGTGCCGCTGCCCACGCTGACCATCAGACGCACGTTGAACTTGCTCCCGACGCTGCACCTCACCGTCTGTCCGTTCGCGCTGCTGTCGTAAGAATCCATCCTGAATGGGGTATTGCAGCCTGTGGGCAGCGCAAAGAGGAAGAAGCACGACAATGCAACAAACAGAAGCTTCATCAGCTTGGGCGTGCCGCGTCGGTGGTCGGGGTCGGAGGTTGCTTTCATATTGCGGGGGGCGGTCTCTGTCTATGGTTATGCGGGGATGCGTTGGCTCGCCTGCGTTCAGGGAACGAGGTTGTGCGATGGTCTGGAAAGCTGGATGTCGGCCCATTCGCAGTCTATGCGGCTGCGCATGTCGCAGGCGCTCCAAAGCGCGCGGGCTTTCGGTTCAAAGGCGGCCTTAACCTCGTCAATTTCGCGGGCAAGTATGCCGGATAGCACCAGACGCCCGCCGGGCAGCACGGCTTTTAGCAGACGCTCCGCGTTCTGTATCAGGACGTTGGCCAGAATGTTCGCCATCACCAGATCCGCGCTCTTGCCGTCCAGCCCCTGTTCAAGGCCCGATGTGCTCAACTCGACATTGGCGGAAAGGCCGTTATCAAGGGCGTTCTCCTTCGCTATCAGCACGGCGGCAAGATCTATGTCGAAACCGCTGACGTTGCCGAACCCCATTCTGGCGGCGCTGATGGCCAGTATGCCCGATCCGCAGCCGGCGTCTATCACCGTGCGGCGCGGCAGGCTGTCCGCCCAGTCTTGCGCGGCTTCCACAAGCCGCAGGGCGCAGAGGCGGGTGGTTTCGTGATTGCCAGTGCCGAAGGCCATTCCGGGGTCCAGATACACGGCCTTGTCTCCCTGCGGTATCGGGTAGCTGTCGCGCAGCCATGTGGGAACCCAGTGCAGTCCGTCAGCCCTCCACGGATGGAAATGGTCCTTGTAGGCGTTCTTCCAGTCCCGGTCCAGCACCGGGGATACGGCGGGCGTTTCCGGCAGATTCGGGAAGCTGGCCCGGATGGACTGGTAGGATTCAAGGCCGTCCCGCTCCGTGTCGAAGTAACCGATCAGGTCAAGCCGTCTGCGTATGCGATCCTCGCGGATCGTCCACGACAGGACCTCCATCTCCATGAAGCGGTCTTCAAAACCGTTGGAAAACGTGGTGGGTATCTCGACCAGAAGCTGTATCATCGAATGGCTATGCTGCGTGTAAAACCGCCTATATTAGCGGGTTGCGGAGGCTTCTTCGCTGTCCGTGCTCAATTTCCACTTCAGGCCTCTGTCTTTGGCGAATTCCTTCCCCAGTTCCCAGATGACGACCTTCTCGGCTGCGTTGTCGCCGTCCACATAGGCACAGTACGGCCTAGGGGAGGCCGCGTCCTTGCTGATCATGAGGCCGCCGTAGATGCTGGTCCCGTCCACAATGCGGCCAAAGTCGTACATGAGCAGGTTCAGCGGCACGGGGCTGCGGAAGAACCAGTGGCCTGCGTCCTCGGCCTCCAGAATGTACTTGCCGGGATGAAGAAGCACGCCGCGCAACGGGTCGAAAGAGTCGTCGTTGTATGTGATCGGGAGCTTCACGACGGCGTAAAGGTCGCTGCTCTCGGCCAAGGTAACGGGGCGTTTTTCATTGATCAACGACTGATCCGGCACGGAACTGCAGCCCGAAATGATCAGCGCGAGCAGAGGAAAAAGGAGGTGAAAATATTTTCTAGCGTTCATGTCTGCGTGTCTGTGGGGCAAGTCCCTGCGCGGGACGTTGCCTGAATCAACTGGTACTAAGTACTTCATTCCGGTCTTGCTGGCCAGAAATTCGTTCCTGTTTCTTGCGGAATAATCAGGATTCGGCCTTTTCCGCCAGTCGCGCTATGACGGCGCAAAGCAACGCGTGCTCCGCCTTGTGGACCTTCGCCTCCAGTGTGTCGAGGGTGTCGTCCTGTTCGATGCGCACCGCGCTCTGGTCCAGAATCGGCCCCGTGTCCAGCCCGGCGGTCACAAGATGCACGGTGCAGCCGCTGTACTTCGCCCCGTGGTCAAAGGCCTGTCGTATCGAGTGCAGACCGGGAAAGGCGGGCAGCAGGCTTGGGTGCAGGTTGATGATGCGGTTCGGAAACGCGTTCAGAAAAGGCTCGTGCAGAACGCGCATGAACCCGGCCAGCACCACGAGGCCCGCCCCGGCGGCGCGTATGGCCCGCACGTATTCAAGCTCCGCCTCGTCGCCCAGCTTCGTGCGGAAAGGACCGGGATCGATGAAGCGGGCGTCCACCCCGAAGCGCGCGCCCAGCGAGAGGATGCGCGCCTGCGGCCTGTCGGAGAATATCGCCGTCGGCACGGCCTTGCCCAGACGGCCCTGTTTCCAAGCTTCAAGAATGGCTTCGGCGTTGCTGCCCGTGCCCGAACCGAGGATGACGATCTTCACTTTCTAGGGATGTTGGGGATGCTCCCGAAAAACGACAGATTGTCGCGCGTGTGCGCATTCTGCAACCCTGATGCCTTGCGCGGACAAACAAACAGCCGCCGGAATTGGTCCCGGCGGCTGCTGGAAAAAATGAAACCCTCGCCCCACGACTTATTCGTCGTCGATCAGGCCGTCCGCTATGTCACTGTTGGAGAATACGCTCTGCACGTCCTCCAGCGCGTCCAGCGCGTCGATCAGCTTCATGAGCTTGCGGGCCGTGTCGGCGTCGGAGACCGGAATCTCGCTCGTGGGAACGTAGGCGATCTCGGACTCGTCCGGGGAGATCCCGGCCTCTTCGAGCGCCTGAGAAAGAGCGTCGAACTCGCCCAGTGGGCAGAGCACCTCGAAGTGCTCGTCCTCGGTCTTCATGTCCTCCGCGCCGTTTTCAAGCACAAGTTCCATGAGCTTGTCCTCGGCAATCTTGTCCTTGGACACGATGAACTGGCCCTGCCTGTTGAAGAAACGCGCCAGCGAACCCGGACCGGCAAGGTTGCCGCCGTGCTTGGTAAACGCGCTGCGCACTTCGGAAGCGGAGCGGTTCTTGTTGTCCGTGGTGATGACGACCATGATGCCCACGCCGCCGGGACCATAGCCTTCGTAGAGCAGCTCGAAATACTCCACGCCGGGCAGTTCTCCCGTGCCCTTCTTGATGGCTCGCTCCACATTTTCGGAGGGCATGTTGGCCGCCTTGGCCTTGCTGAGGATCGTGCGAAGGCGGGCATTGCCGTTGATGTCTCCGCCGCCGCTTCTGGCGGCGAGCGTAAGCTCCTTGCTAAGGACAGAAAAAATCTTGCCCCTTTTGGCGTCAATTACCGCCTTGTGGCGCTTGGTCGTGGCCCATTTGCTATGTCCGGACATGGTATTTGAAAAGAGATCGGGATTTTGGGTATTTGGCCTTTCATTTTATGGGGAGCACCCGTTCAGTCAATTCCCATATGCGTTGTGCGCAACGCTCCTTATCCGGGCCGCATCCTTGCATGAGTGTTCACGTCAACTTATACTGACAACGGACCAGCGCGCCGAACAATGCGCCGGACCGCGATAACGCGCAACCATGAAGCCATCGGAAATTGCAGCATTAGTCAGACGGATGATTGAAAGTCCCCTTGAGCCTTTGCCCACGGGAACGCTTCCCGACTCGCGGCTCCTACCCGGCTTGCGGGCGGTGATTTTCGACATCTACGGCACGCTCTTCGTTTCCGGCAGCGGGGACATTGGCGTGGACGCCGCCGGGAACAGGGCCGGAGCCATGAGCGCCGCGCTGGAATCCGGCGGCCTGCGGCTGACGGACGCCGCCGCAGAGGTCCCCGCCTTGTTCACGGACGCCATCCGCCGGGCGCAGGCGCTCAGGCGGGCGCAGGGCGTCCAGTTCCCGGAGGTGGAAATCCGGCACGTATGGGCGGAATTCCTGCGGACGCTTCTGGACCGGGAACTCGCCGCCGGAGCCATGCCCGACGCGGACGGCGTGGAACGCATCTGCGTGGAATACGAATGCCTCGTGAACCCCGTCTGGCCCATGCCGGGACTGGCGGAATGCCTTTCCCGCATGCACGATAGCCACCTGCTGATGGGCATCGTGTCCAACGCGCAATTCTTCACCCCGCCCTTGTTCGAAGCCTTTCTTGGACGCGGCGTGGAGGGACTGGGTTTCGAGCCATTCTGCACCCTTTATTCCTACAAGCTGCTGGAGGCCAAACCGTCCACCAGACTCTTCGAGCTTCTCGTGGCAGGCCTGCGCGAGCATGGCTTCGCCCCGGAACAGGCTTTGTACATAGGCAACGACATGCGCAACGACATCGCCCCGGCCCGCGAGATGGGGCTAAAGACCTGCCTGTTCGCCGGGGACGCGCGTTCGCTGCGCATGCGGGCGGGCGATCCGCTCGTGGAGGGCGTGACGCCGGACAGGGTCATGACCGATCTGGCCCAACTGCGCGAAATCACAGGCTGAGATCCTACGCGCAGGACAGATTTTGCTTTTCATGACAGAGTTAATACTGTCATTTGCTCACTTTACGATGAACGCGGCGCTCATATACATCCTTGCGGTCCTGCTGGGCAACCTGACGGCCACGGCCTTTATTCCTTTCCCGGTTTTCGGGCAGGTGGCCGTCGGCACGCTGATCTTCGGCGTGACCTTCACGCAGCGCGACCGCATGCACAGCGTCGGCGGGCGCAGATTCGTTTACAAGATCATCGCCCTCACGGCGCTGCTCACGCTGGCCCTGCTTTTGAGCGCGGCCTACGGCTGGGGCATGCCGCTGGCGGACTGGTTCACCGCGCGCGGGCAGGACTGGCTCGCGGGCAGCATGTCATCGCTGGCCCAGAGCGGCCCGAGGGTGTTCGTTGCGTCCTTCCTCGCCATCGTGATAGCGGAAGCGGCGGACACGGAAATCTACCACCGCCTGCGCAATCGCTCATGGGCCGTGCGCGTGCTCAATTCCAACGCTGCGAGCGTGCCGCTGGACTCGGTCCTTTTCAACGTGGTTGCCTTCGCGGGCATCTTTTCGCCGATGCTGCTAGTGCAGATCATTTTCGGCGAGGTGGTGATCAAGTATTCCATCAGCGCCATCTACGCGCTGGTGCCGCGCGGCGCGGAACTGCCCCTGCCCGTCGTCGCGCAAGGGGAGTAAGGCGGGATATTGCGGTTGCCAAAAGTCGGCTAATTTGAAGCCGCTTGACAAACGCATGCCTCTCGGACGGCTCGGAGAGCCGTCCCTACCCCTAAGACGTTGATGCGCAATCTGTTGGTAGGGACGGCTCGGTTCCTCGCTGTTTGGTGTGGAATAGGGAACTGAAGGCCCTCGCCGGGCAGGCAGGGAAAGGGAAAACGAACGTTTCCCTTTCCCGAAATGAGGTTATATGTGGTTGCGCT
>JBAZHO010000022.1:0-12410 GCA_041652375.1 Opitutales bacterium
CAGTCTTGCCGGTTCCCCGGAGGCGATGCGGATGATCGAGGACGCTTCCGCGACGATGAAGAGCCTTCAGTCCGTCGCGGCCCGGCTCGACGGCATGGCCGAGCCGATGCCCGGACAACTCAAGGAGCTTGGCGATCAGATATCCGCGACGCTTGCCTCCATACAGGCCACTTCCGACCGCCTGCGCGACGCCGCTTCCGACAATTCCGAAACCATGAGTTCACTCAACGACGCGCTGCGCGAACTGACCGCCGCTGCGAGGGCCGCCAAGGAGCTGACGGGCTTCCTCGAACGCAACCCCGGCGCCATTCTCGGCGGCAGACGCACCCCTTCCACGGATTCCAAATGAACGACAGACACTTCGCCCTGCTGCTGCCCGTATTGCTGCTGGCCTCCTGCGCCAGCCCGGTCCCGATGCGGGACGGCGCACGCCATTTCCTGCCCTACGCCGACGCGCCAAAGACGGAAGTCGCGCTCGACAATTCGCCCTCGCTCGGCATACGCGAAGTGCGGCTGCCCGCGTATCTGGACGGGACCAAGATCGCCCTGCGCAAGAACGGCGCGGAGCTGATTTACAACGACTTCGAGCTTTGGGCCGAACCGCTGGACGATTCCGTGCGGCGCATTCTGGAACAGGGCCTGAGCGCCCGCGCGGGCACTGACAAGGTGTTCCTTTACCCGTTCAAGCCCAACGAGGCGCGGGATGTGGACTTGCAGGTGATTTTCGACCGTTTCGAGGGCGACGTGGACGGCGGCGTTCACGCACAGGGACGGGTCATGTTCAGCGGAGCCGCAGCCCCGGCGGTGATGCCCTTCGACTACGAGGCAAGCTGGGACGGCAAGGACTGCGCCACGCTGGCCAAGGCGCTCGGCGAGACGGTGGACAGGCTCGCGGCGGACATCATGCGAACATTGGACAAGGCTGACTGACACCTTACCGTAACGCGGCGACCACCCTAGCGTCCGGACCGGGAAAATAGCTGTCGTTTAGCATTGGCATGCGTGGGCATATGGTATTGTCCTGTCCAGTCGCCTTCATTGACCGAAGGCTCTAAAATGACACCGTATTTGCTTGTCGTAGATAATCCCGATCGCTGGCCGCTCGAAGTTCCGGGCGTAACGGTGGTGGGGGCGCGCACCTATCTTACAGACCCGAAGTTCAGCGCTCCGCGCTCCTTCAAGGTCTTGAACATGTGCCGCTCGTACAGGTACCAGAGCGTGGGCTACTACGTTTCCCTGCTCGGGGAGGCCCGGGGACACAGGCCCCTTCCCGCCACGTCCACCATTCAGGACCTCAAGACGCAGTCCATCATCCGCTCCGTATCGAGCGATCTGGACAAGCTCATCCAACAGTCCTTGGCCCCGCTGCAAAGCGAGACCTTCACGCTGTCGATCTACTTCGCGCGCAACATGGCCAAGCGGTACGACCGCCTCGCCCGCCAGCTCTTCAGCCTCTTCCCGGCCCCGCTCCTGAGGGCGCAGTTCGTCAAGCACGACGACGTATGGTCGATCCAGACCATTTCCGCCATTCCCACCAGCGAAGTGCCGGAGGCGCACCGCCAGTCCATCGTGGACTTCGCCACCAAGTACTTCGAGGAAGCGCCGCACGCGCGACGGTCCAAGAAGAGCGCGCGCTTCAACCTCGCCATGCTTGTGGAGCCGGGAGAGCGCACCTGCCCGTCCAACGAGAAGTCGCTGCGCAACTTCGAGAAAGCCGCCGAGGATCTGGACATGACGCTGCACCGCATCACCAAGGACGACTATGGCCGCCTTGTTGAGTACGACGGCCTGTTCATCCGCGCGACCACAGCCGTCAACGAGTTCACGTACCGCTTTTCCCGCCGCGCGCAGACCGAGGGCATGGTCGTCATCGACGACCCCGAGTCCATCCTGCGCTGCACCAACAAGGTCTATCTGGCCGAACTGCTGGAGCGGCACAAGGTGGCAACGCCCAAGACCATCATCCTGCACAAGGACAACATGGAAGAAGCCCGGCTTAAGCTCGGCCTTCCCTGCATCCTCAAGCAGCCGGACTCGTCCTTCTCGCAGGGCGTGGTCAAGGCGAGCACCGAGGCCGAATTCAACGAGCTTGTCACCAAGCTGCTGGACAAGAGCGACCTGCTGATCGCGCAGGAGTTCCTGCCCACGGACTTCGACTGGCGCATCGGCATAATCGACGGCCAGCCCCTGTTCGCCTGCAAATACTTCATGGCGCCCGCCCACTGGCAGATCTACAACCATTCCAAGAGCGGCGACGACGCGCTGGGCAACTGCGAGACCATCCCGATCGAGCTTGCGCCGCGCAAAGTCGTTCGCATGGCTCTGAAAGCGGCAGAACTTATTGGCGACGGCCTCTACGGCGTGGACCTCAAGGTGGCCCGCGACGAGGTTTACATCATCGAAGTCAACGACAACCCCAGCATCGACGCAGGCATAGAGGACGAGGTAATCGGCAAGCAGCTCTACCACCGCATAATGCACACCTTCCTCACCCGGCTGGAGCGCCTGCGTCTGTACCGCGCCTAGGCTTCTGAAGCCAGCGGCCCGGCGGATGAAGCGCGGGAAACGATATTTCTCAAGGGAGACTTAACATGTCCTCATTTCACCTTTTCGAGCGTTTCGGAGTGGAGCTTGAATACATGATCGTCGATGCGGACACGCTCGACGTGCGTCCCGTGGCGGACCGTCTGCTCGAACAGGCCGGTGGCGAGCCGGAATGCGACGAGGCGGACTTCGGACGCCTGTCCTGGTCCAACGAACTGGTGCAGCACGTCATCGAGTTCAAGTGCAGCGCGCCGGAGCCTTCGCTGGACGGGCTGGCGGAACTGTTCCAGACGGAAGTGAAGCGCGCCAACGGCATGCTTGCCGCGCTGGGCTGCCGCCTGCTGCCCACGGGCATGCACCCTTGGATGAACCCGCACCGCGAGACGAAGCTCTGGCCCTACGGCAACAAGGAGATCTACCGCGCCTTCGACCGCATTTTCGACTGCCGGGGCCACGGTTGGTCAAACCTCCAGAGCACGCACCTGAACCTGCCCTTCTGCGGGGACGACGAGTTCCACCGCCTGCACGCCGCCATCCGCCTGATACTGCCCCTGCTGCCCGCCCTTTCCGCCAGCACGCCCTTTGCGGACGGCGCGGCAGCCCCCGCGCTGGACATGCGCCTTGAGTCCTACCGGCATAACTGCGCCCGCGTGCCCAGCGTGACGGCTGGCGTCGTGCCGGAGCGCATGGCGTCCAAGGCCGAATACGAGGAGAAGATACTCGGACGCATTTACGCGGACATGGACCCGCTGGACCCCGAGGGCGTCCTGCACGACGAGTGGGCCAACGCCCGCGGCGCCATAGCCCGCTTCTGCCGCGACACCATCGAGATTCGCGTGCTCGACCTTCAGGAATGCCCCCGCGCGGACCTCGCCATCGTCCAGTGCGCGGCAAGCGTGATAAAAGCCCTTGTGGAAGGCCGCGCAAGCCCGCTGGAGCTTCAGGACGCCGCCGGGCAGAAGGAACTGGAGCAGGCCTTCGCCTCCTGCATGCGCGAGGCTTCGGGCGCGATGATCGATGCGCCGTCGATGTTTGCCGCGCTTGGTCTTTCCGGGCTCGGGCCGATGCGTGCAAGGGAAATCTGGGCACAGCTTCTGGAACGCTTCGCCCCGGCGGACGCCCCTTGGCGCGAAGCAATCGAATACATCATCCGCAAGGGAACGCTTGCCGAACGCATACGCGCCGCCGCAGGCCCGGAGCCGACGCCGCAGAAGCTGCGCGGAGTGTATATGCGTCTGGCGGACTGCCTTTCGGACGGAACGCTGTTTTCCTGATGCGCGTCCGGCCCGCCGCTGGCGGGAGCGTTGAAAGAACTATGTCAAAAGAGCCTCTTGCGAGGCCTTTTGTTGCAGTGGGCGGGGCGCTCGTTCATCATGCGGGTCGGTGCAAAGGACTGTCGTTCATAGCAATGCCCCCGATCCCGCCCAAGGCGAGGCCGCCGCGCTGTCCCCGGCGCAGATGCTGGCCTGCCGCGTGGTGCTTTCCGGCATGGCGGACGGCGACCTGATACTGCTTGCGGACGCGCGTTCGGACCTGTCCGGTGCGCTGGCCGCAGCCACGGCGTTGGGCCTGTCGATCCGCGTGCGGACCGTCGCGCCCGAAGTCATGGACAGCGCCCTTCAGGACCTGCACGCCAGCCTAGTGACAAGCGCGGCAAAGGGGGCCGGAATTCGCGTCCTTAATGAACCGCCAGCCCCTTACAACGCCTCTGTCCGGCAGCATTACGTGGAGATGCTCGTCGCGCGCGCGCTGGCATGCAAGGCGTCGGACATCCACATCCAGCCCGGTCCCGGCGCGACGGACCTGCGCGTGCGGGCGGACGGGCGGCTGCGCACGCTCGAAACCATTTCGCGCGAGTCCGGCGCGACGCTCGTGGCGCAGATCAAGGTGCTCTCCCGCCTGCCCCTTGCCGGGAAACGCCTTCCGCTGGACGGGCGCATGAACGTGAGTGTCGAGGGGCGCAACGTGGAAATGCGCGTTTCCATCCTGCCTTCCATCCACGGCGAGGCGGTCGTCCTGCGCCTTGACGAACAGGACTCGCCCCTGAGCATGGACGAGCTGGACATGCCGCCTGCGGTGCGCGGGCCGCTGGACAGGCTGCTGCGCCGACGCGGGGGGATGCTCCTTGCGGGCGGACCCACGGGCAGCGGCAAGACGACCACGCTCTACGCCATGATGCGCGAAATCTGCGACGGCGGGCGCAAGCTGATCAGCGTGGAGGACCCCGTCGAACGCGTCATCCACGGAGTCAATCAAGTGCCCGTGGAACCGGGCGGGATGGGCTTCGGGGACGCCGTTCGCGCCATGCTGCGCCATTCGCCGGACGCGATACTCGTGGGCGAGATACGCGACGCGCAGACGGCAGCCGCCGCTGCGGAAGCCGCCCTGACCGGGCACCTCGTGATGGCCAGCGCGCACGCCCGCGACGCGGCGGAGGTCACGCTGCGTCTGCTGGACCTCGGCGTGTCCCGGCACGTCCTTTCCTGCGTTCTGGAAGCCGCGCTGACGCAGCGCCTCGTGCGCCTGCTCTGCCCTTCGTGCGCGAAGCCGGGCCTGCCCGCCGCGCCTCTGTTGCGCGCAGTGGGCCTGCCGCAGACGGACGCGGGGCGCTGCCGCCTGCCCGCAGGCTGCCCGCTATGCGCCGGGACGGGCTACCGGGGCCGCCGCGCCGTGTTCGGCCTTGTGACCATGAACGAGGACATCCGCCGCGCGATTTCCGCAGGCGCGGGCGCGCACTCCATACGCGAGCTTGCCCGACAAGCCGGGATGCCCGGCCTTGCCGAGGCCGCCACGGAGCTTGTGAAGTCCGGCCTGACAAGCGCGGAAGAAGCCCTTGTGGCAACTGGCGTTTCCGGCCCGGCGGAAGCCGACGACGCGACCCCGTGAACCCTTTACCGCAATTCTAAAAACTCTTTACATACCGCAATCCCAAGGAAGCCAGCCATGATAAATCCATACGACGCGCCGTCAGCCGATTCGCCCTGCCCTTACGAGATGAACGAACTTCTCGAACTGATGGTGGACCAGAAAGCCAGCGACCTGCACATTCAGGTGGGCCTGCCGCCCACGTTGCGCGTCGATGGAGTCATGACCCCCGTGGAAGGGCCGGACCTTCGCCCATCGGACACGGACGAGCTTATGCGCGCCATCAGCCCCGACGTGCAGCAAGGCCGCCTCAAGACGCAGGGAGGGGCGGACTTCGGCTTCTCGTTCCTCAACCGCGCCCGCTTCCGCGTAAGCCTTTACAAGAGCAGGGGCGCGACTGGCATGGTGCTGCGCTCGGTGTCGAACAAGCTGCTCAAACTCAGCGAGGTCGGCCTGCCGGACAAGGTGCTGGAGCTGCTCACGCGCCCGCGCGGCCTGATTCTCGTCACCGGACCCACGGGTTCGGGCAAGTCCACCACGCTGGCCTCGATGATCGACTGGATAAACGAGAACCGCGACGGGCACATCATAACGATCGAGGACCCGATCGAATACTTTCACGATCACAAGCGCAGCCTCGTGACGCAGAGGGAAGTCGGCGCGGACGTGCCCAGCTTCTCCGACGCCATACGCGGGGCGCTGCGGCAGGACCCGGACGTGATTCTGGTGGGCGAAATGCGCGATCTGGAAACCATCGAAGCCGCCATCAGCGCGGCGGAAACGGGCCATCTGGTCTTCGCCACCCTGCACACCACCGGCGCGGCCCGCACTGTGGACCGCATCGTGGACGCCTTCCCAGCCGCGTCCAAGGATCAGGTACGCACCCAGCTTGCCTCGTCCATCGTGGCCGTCATATCGCAGGTGCTCTGCGGCAAGATCGGCGGCGGGCGCATCGCGGCTTACGAGATCATGGTCGCCACCACGTCCGTTCGCGCCCTGATACGCGAAAACAAGACCTTCCGCATCTCGTCGGACATCCAGACCGGCGCGCGCTACGGCATGATCTCGCTGGACTCGCACCTGATGAGTCTGGTCACGCGCGGCCTTGTCACCCCGGAGGAGGCTTTTGAAAAGAGTCAGGCCCCGGACGACTTCCGCGCAAAGCTGCTCGAAGCAGGCATCCCGATCAAGGAACTTTGATCCCAATGGAGCGACGGCGCAGAAAATCCGGTCTGGCAAGCCCGGCGTGGATGCAGACGGCGGAAACGCTCTGCCTAGGCACGGAGACCCTTCCGCCCGCGCTGCCGGAAGGAGCGCCGGGGCTGCTCGACGGGGCGCTGGCGCGGGAATTTTCCCTCGTACCGCTGGGCCGCGCAGACGACGGGCGCATCATGCTGGCCTGCGCATCCCCCGAGCTGGCGCAGGAACATCTGGCTGAACTGGAGTTCGCGCTTGGGCCGGTGCGGCTCTCGGCGGCGGAACCTTCCGCCGTTCACGCGCTCATCGCCCGGCACTACGCGGGCAAAAGCCTGCCGGAAATGAGCGCTTCCCCGGAGCTTGACGCCGGGCTGCCGACGGAGACGCTGGCTAGACTGCCCGGCGTGGCGACATATGTGGACTCCGTGATCGCGTACGCCGTGCGCATGGGGTCCAGCGACGTGCATTTCGAGCCTCTGGGGGACGAATTCCGCGTGCGCCTGCGCGTGGACGGGGCGCTGCGGCAGCTTCCCGGCCTGCCATCCGCAGCGGGACCGGCTGTTCTGGCCCGGCTGAAGGTGCTCGCGGGCATGGACCTTGGCCTTTCGCGCCGCGCACAGGACGGACGCATCGCAAACGGCACGGGCACGGACCTTCGCCTCGCCACGCTGCCCGCCGTCGGCGGGGAATGCGCCGTGCTGCGCCTGCTGGACGCCGCGCGCCAGACGCAGGACCTTGCCGCGCTGGGCATGCCCCCCGCCTGCCGGGAGCTTCTGGAAAACGTCTGCAAGGCGCAGGGGCTGGTGCTGGCCTGCGGACCCACGGGCAGCGGCAAGACGACGACCCTGCACGCCGCGCTTCGCAGCCTGAACGCCGGGACGCGCAAGATACTCACCATCGAGGACCCTGTGGAGTACGAACTGGCGGGAGCCGTGCAGGTGCAGGCGCGACCGGAAATCGGGCTGGGCTTCGCGCGGGCGTTGCGCAGCTTCCTGCGGCACGACCCGGACGTGATTCTTGTGGGCGAGATACGCGACGCGGAAACCGCCCGCATCGCCCTGCGCGCCGCGCTGACCGGCCACCTCGTGCTGGCCAGCCTGCACTGTCAGGACGCCGCGCAGGCTCCGCTGCGCCTTGTGGAGCTTGGACTGGAGCCGTGGCTGGTCGGCGCAGCGCTGGAGCTGGCCATCGCGCAGAGACTTTTGCGCAAGACCTGTCAGGCCTGCTGCGGCAAAGGCTGCGCGCAATGCGCGGGCACGGGCTACGCGGGCCGGGTGGCGGTGTTTGAATGGCTGCGCATGACGCCCGCTCTTGGCGCGAAGCTGGACGAGGGCTTGATGGGGGACTTCCTGTCAGCCGCGCGAGAGGCCGTCAGGATAAAGATGGCACGCTCCGGCAAGGAACTGGCAAGACAGGGCCTGACAACGGACGAGGAACTCGCGGCCCAACTGGACATCGACGACTGAAGTCGCCCCCCTCGCTTTAGAGCGATTGCCAAAAGTATCCCTAAATTTAAACCGAATCATCTCGATGAATCGGGGCAACTGACATATGTGCGCACCCCGGACGCCTCGGAGAGGCGTCCCTACCAACAGATTGCGCATCAACGTCTTAGGGGTAGGGACGGCTCTCCGAGCCGTCCGAGGAGGCACGCGTTCGTCCTGCGGCTTCAAATTGGCCGACTTTTGGCAACCGCTTTGCGCAGATATTCATTCGTTGCCCCCATGATCACAAAAAAAAGTCCGGCACGCAATGCGCCGGACTCTTGAAAGATTAAGACTGGCTGTCGAACCTTAGTCGCCGATGCCGGTGCTCGCGGAAATGTCGCGCGCGTTGTTGTTAATCAGATTATTGATGGCTTGTGCAACCGCCAAGGAAGAAGTAATGTCATTTACGACATCAAGACCGTCCTGAGAGAATTCCGCGCCCGAGGCGCTCAAACCTGTTCCGACGTCGGCCATGCCGGCTTCACCGCTGTATTCAAAAGCGGCGAAGGCAAGAGCTTGCGTTATTTCAGTGGCGCTGTCAGCGTCTGTGGCGAGGAGAATCAGTTCTGCCGAGATGGCGGATATGCTGTTAGGCCCGTCGGCGGTGATCTGCGTATAGATGGCGGAGGCAAGAGCTTTCTTGGCGGCGACCTTGTCCGTCGCGGTGGCCAAGGCGGTCACTGCTGTCGAAACATCGGCAGAAAGTGCGGCGAACGAGGACGTGCAGGGCAGCAAAGCCAAAATGGCAACGAGAGCAACTTTGAGATAGCTTTTCATGGCTGTTATATATTAGTGCGTAATGTTACTGGATTGGGATGAATCCCAAACGTCAATAATAATGACCATTCCGGCCTTCCTGTAAAGCGAAAATCGTCAAGGCCTCCAGAAGAGCTTCATTGAGAATTGCTGAAATCACGTTGACCGGATCAGTTACGTCAATAGGCTCGTGCCTCTGCCAGACAAAAAGAAGTATCAGCTGATGTCCGCGAACGGCAATCCCCAACACGCAGAACCCCCTCATCTGGTAGCGATCATCGATGACGATGCCGAGATCAGATACTCGCTCCACAGGGTGCTGACCTCTCACGGCTACCGTGCGGCGACCGCTTCCAACGGCAGGGAAGGCATCGCGCTTGCCCGCAGGGAGCAGCCGCAGGTCATCTTTCTGGACAACAGGATGGAAGGCATTTCGGGCATCGAGACGCTCCAGCACCTGCGCAGCACCTGCCCGAACGCCATGGTGATCCTCATGACCGCCTTCGGCACCACGCAGACGGCCATCGAAGCGATGAAATTCGGCGCGTTTGATTACATCATCAAACCTTTCGATGTTAAAAAGGTGCTTCAACTGACCGAGGGCGCACTCCGCGCCAACCGGGAGCTGGAAGCGGCCAAGGACCAGTATATTCCCCTTCTCAACAGCGACGACTACAAGGAAGGCATCGTAGGCAGTTCCGAGAAGATGCAGACGGTCTTCAAGATGATCGGTCAGGTCGCGGCCAAGGACTTCACGGTGCTTATCACCGGAGAGAGCGGCACGGGCAAGGAACTCGTGGCCCGCTGCCTGCACCAGCACAGCCACCTTTCCGACAAGCCGTTCATGGCCGTGAACTGCGCCGCGATTCCCGAAAACCTGATCGAGAGCGAACTTTTCGGCCACGAACGCGGCTCCTTCACAGGCGCGTCCCAACAGCGCATAGGCATTTTCGAGCAGTGCGACGGGGGCACGATATTTCTGGACGAGATAGGCGACATGACCCCCGCCACGCAGACAAAGATACTCCGATCCCTGCAAGAGGGCGAGATCCAGCGCGTGGGCGGCACGGGCGTCGTCAAAGTCCGCGTGCGCCTGATAGCGGCCACGAACAAGGACCTCGAAAAGATGGTCGAGGACAAGTCCTTCCGCGAAGACCTTTACTACCGCCTGAACGTGGTGCGCCTGCGCCTGCCCTCCCTGCGCGAACGTCTGGAGGATGTCCCGCCGCTTGTGGACTTCATGCTTCAGCGCCTAGTCAAAAACCAGCGCACCCGCGTGACGCAGATTTCCCCGGAGGCGCTCAACCTGCTCAAGCACTACCGCTGGCCGGGCAACGTGCGCGAACTGGAGAACGTCATCCAGCGCTCGACGGTCATGGCCAAGGGGGAGACCATCCTGCCCAAGGACCTGCCGCCCGAAGTGTGCCAGAGCGTGGAAACTTCCCCGGTTCACGAAACCGCGCCAGCCAGAGCTGCGGAGCCGGAAGCGGCGCTGGCGACTGAACCGCCCCCGACCCCCGCCGCCGCCCCGGCTGCGGAAAGCGTGCCCTCTCTGGCCATGCCCACGGGTTCGGCCATCTCCATGGAGGACGCGTGCGACATCCTCTACGAACGCGTCCGCACTTCCACGGACGAGAATATTCTGGGCGAAATCGAGCGCGAAATGATAGTCCGCGCCCTGAAGGAAACCGGCGGCAATCAGGTTCGCGCCTCGTCGATCCTAGGCATCACAAGGGCCACGCTCCGCAAGCGAATAGACGACTTCAAGCTCCGCTACTAGCGTTTCTCATAAGTCCGCCGAAATACCAGACGAAGATTATTCAACCGCAGATAAACGCATATGCTCGCGGATTATCAAGAGACAACGAATTATAGCGATTGCCAAAAGTATCCCAAAATAGAAACCTAATCTGGCAAGTAAACGGGACAAGCGCCGTATGCACGCTCCCCGGACGCCTCGGAGAGGCGTCCCTACCAAAAGATTGAGCGTCAACGACTTAAGTGGCGTATTGGAATTGGCTGACGCTTCTTGGGGTAGGGACGGCTCTCCGAGCCGTCCGCGAGGCATGCGTTCGCCCCACGGCTTCAAATTGGCCGACTTTTGGCAATCGCTATATGTTCTTTTGTCTCTAGAAAATCAGCGTTTATCTGCGGTTCAAAATTCTTGGGTTGATTTCGGTTTTCTTTTGGAGATCGCTTTATACGGCGCGGCGCAGGGCCAGCAGGACTTGAAAGGCAGCGCCCATGCGCGAGGGGTGGATCAGCTCGCGCAGTTTGCCGCATTCCACGACGTCGCCCCGGCGCAGAACCTCCTCCATCTGCGGCATGGCGTGACGCATGAAAAACGCCTCCTGCCGCATCGTGCGCACATCGGTGAAGCCCGCGCCGCGAAGCGCGTTTTCCAGCCCGTCCCAGCAGATGTGGCAGGTCAGGTCCTGTTCGCCGGGGTCGGCCAGTAAGTCGGGGCAAAGTTCGTGTCTGCGGTACGCACGCGCCGTGCCGGAAGGGCGGCGGTAAAGAATGTCGGCCCAGTCCAGCCCGTAGTCGAAGGCAATGACGGCCACCACGTTTTCCTTCGCCGCGATGCTGGCCATGAGGGCCTCCGCCTCAAGCGGAAGGTCCATGCGGTAGCCCTCCGAGGCCTCGACGGGAAGACGCCCCGCGAAAGCCGCGACAGGCTCCGAAAGAGCGTCCAGCAGAACCTCGACCGCCCTGCCCCCTTCGATGCGCACGCCGCATTCCCGCCAGCGCCCGCCAAGACGCGCGACGCGGTGAAAAGGCTGCGCGTCGAAAAGCTCGTTGCTGAACAGAATCACGGAGCCGTCCTGCGGGATCTCCCCTCCCCGCTCCAAAGCAATCGCCTTTGAAAACGGCGGGCAGGCGCTGGCCGCGACGCTCGAAAGCGGCTCCGCGCCCATCTCCACAAATAGCGGCTCCGCGCCCCCGCTCCCCGCCGCGATTGCCCACGCCGCGCCGCAGACCAGCTTTGCGAACACCGGCCCGAGGGACTCCGCAGTGTAAAAGTCCGCATCCCGCCGCGTGCCCACGCGCCTGCGGTCCTTCGCGTAATAGCCCAGACCCGGCGCGTACAAAGCCGCGCGCATGAAGTCCGCAAAAGACGTCGCCCCCTTCGAGGCAAGCAGGTCAAGCAGTGCGTTCATGCTCAGATTTCGTATTGCGTCAGCGCTTCGGGAATCAGCACACCCGCCGAAGGTAGGCTCTCCGCGAGCCTGTCGCGGAACCATTCCCGCGCCAGCGCGTCGCCGTGGATCAGCAGAATCTTCGCCGGAGCGGACCTCACCGCGTAGTCCAGCAACTCCTCGCGGTCCGCGTGGCCCGAAAGGTCGAAACGCTCCACCTTGGCCAGCAAAGGCGTCTGGTAGTCCAGATCGGCGAACAGAAAATCCGCCCCGCATTCCGTGGCGATGAGCTGCCCGCCCGGAGTGTCCGGGTCGCAGTAGCCCACAAGACAGACCGTGCTGGCCGGATCGTGCAGAATCGTGGCCGCAGCAGCGTAAGAAGGCGTCTTGCCCGCCATCATGCCGCTGCTCAGGACGTAAA
>JBAZHO010000023.1:0-12158 GCA_041652375.1 Opitutales bacterium
GGCGCAGTCAGCGGCGGGATTCTCGCCGTGTGTTCTTGCACGGTGTTGCCGCTGTTCGCTGGCATATATCGCATGGGCGCGGGCCTCGGCCCGGCGACGGCGTTCCTGTATTCCGGCCCGGCGATCAACGCTCTGGCCATCATCCTGACGGCAAAAGTCCTCGGCGTGCAGCTTGGGCTGGCGCGGGCGATTGGCGCGGTGGTGTTCAGCGTGGTGATCGGGTTGGCAATGGCGTGGCTGTTCCGCAAGGACGAGGCGGAGAAAGTCCGCAAGGCCGCCGTGATGCCGGAGCCTGACGACGCGGCCAGGCCGCTGTGGAAGACAGCCGCATTCTTCGGCCTGCTTGTGGGCATACTCGTATTTTCAAACTGGGGCGCTTCGGAGTCCGGCTTCTTCGCGCTCGTCTATCAGGCGAAGTGGTGGATCACATCGCTGCTCTCCGTTCTGCTGGCGATTGCGCTGTGGCGCTGGTTTTCGCTGCCCGCACGGCGGGTGGCACTCTGGTGGCCGCCCTGTCCGCCGCAGCCGCTCTGGCGCTGCCTCACGGCCCCGCGTGGGGCATGCTGATCGGCGTCTTGGGTCTGGCATGGCTCACTGCGGGGCGCGACGACGAGGCGGGCGAATGGTTCGCGCAGAGTTGGGGCTTCACCAAGCAGATCATGCCTCTGCTGCTGGGCGGCGTTCTGCTGGCGGGGTTGCTGCTGGGCAGGCCGGGGCACGAGGGGCTGATTCCTTCGGACTGGATTGCGCAGGCCGTGGGCGGCAATTCCTTCGGCGCGAACCTGTTCGCATCGTTTTCCGGCGCGCTGATGTATTTTGCCACCCTTACGGAGGTTCCCGTCCTTCAGGGCCTGATGGGCAGCGGAATGGGCAACGGTCCCGCGCTCGCGCTGCTGCTGGCCGGTCCGGCGCTGAGTCTGCCGAGCATGATCGTGATCAGTTCCGTGATCGGTCCGCGCAAGACGGCGGCGTATGTCGTGCTGGTCGTAGTGATGTCCACTTTCACCGGCTGGGCCTACGGGGCGCTGATTTAACTCTTTTCAACCAACATACTTACCATGAAGAAGATACAGATACTGGGCACTGGCTGCCCGAAATGCAACAGGCTCTACGCGGCGGCGAAGGAAGCCGCCGAGTCTTCCGGCGTCGAGTTCGAGATGGAGAAGATAACGGACATGAACCGTTTTGCCGACTTCGGCGTGATGTTCACTCCCGCGCTCGTCATCGACGGCGAGGTGAGGGTGTCCGGCAGGGTTCCGGCGGTGGAGGACATCCGCAAGATGCTGGCGTAAGTGGTCGCTTATCAATCAACACTCGTGAAAGAAGCTGCCGTTAAGGCTTTGGCTGCGTGCTGAGAGATCAATTTATGACGACGACAAATATCATCCGGTTTATATGCGCTCTGGGCTTCGCGGCATCCACTGCCGTCTGGGCAGGCTCTGATCCCGCCGCTCCAGCCGTGGAGAACAGGCACGTGGTGGTGGTCACATATTTCATGACCGACGTGCGGTGCAAGTCCTGTCGCAAGATCGAGGCGCTTACCCGCCAGACCTTGCAGAATCGTTTTGCCAATGAGTTGGCGGATGGGTCAGTACAGTTCCGCACGATCAACATAGACCGGCCTGAAAACGCGCATTATATCGATAGCTACGAGCTGTCGTTCAAGACCGTGGTGGTTTCGGACATGAACGGCGATGCCGAGGCTCGCTGGGTGCGCATGGACAACGTCTGGCAACTGCTGGGCAAGCCGGACAAGTTCGAGCAGTATATTGCCGACGCGGTCAGCGCCTACGTCGGGAAAACTGAATGAGCGATTTGTTCCTTCTTTGCGTATCGGCCTTGTGGCTGGGGGTGCTGACTTCCATCAGTCCCTGCCCGCTGGCCACCAACGTGGCCGCAGTGGGCGTGCTTTCGCGGCGTCTGGACAGCCGGGGCAGGGCGCTTGCCGGGGTGTTCGCATACACCGTGGGGCGGGCGCTGGCTTATGTGATTCTGGCCCTGCTGATCGTCGCCGGGCTGGCCAGCATGCCTTCGTTGTCCTCCTTCCTGCGCAACGATATAGTTCCTTTCGTCGGCCCTGTGCTGCTGCTGGCGGGAATCGCGGTCATGGGCTGGATCGCCTTGCCTTTCGACTTCCATGCCGGTGGTCCGGTGCTTGCCCGGCGGCTCCTTGGGCTTGGGTTGATAGGCGAATTCCTCCTTGGGGTGTTGTTCGCTTTGTCGTTTTGCCCGGTGTCCGCCGCGCTTTTCTTCGGTTCGCTCATGCCGCTGGCGCTCCCGTCCGCCGCGCCGGGTCTTGTGGTGCTGATTTATGGCGTGGGCACGGCCCTGCCGGTGGGCATAATCGCGGTTCTGCTGGTATTGAGCGCGGGAACTGCGGCAATGGTCATGGGGCGTCTTCAGTCCGCCCGTATGTGTATGACCCGGGTGACGGGGTTGCTTATTCTCGTCGTCGGCGCGTATCTGACGCTTAGGAATACCATGATGCTCTTTTGACGCGCGTCTTCTTTCGCTTGCGGATGTATGCGACAGCGACTAGGCGTTGAGTGGCATGGATTCACCGTTTCCCACAGTTTCGCTTATCGCTCAGGAGCAGTTGCACTGGACCCAGCAGTGGCATGTCGAGGAGGCGTCTTTGACGGAGCTGGGTTCTTTCCTGCGTCTGGTGGCCGAGAACCATCTTCGCAACTTCAAGCTCTGGCACGAGGAGGACCTCGCCCGGCGCGACGATCTGGGCGCGGAGCCGGTGCGCGACGCCAAGCGTGCCATCGATCGTTTCAACCAGCAGCGCAACGACTTTATCGAGCAGATGGACAGGGCGCTCGTGGAGGTGCTCAAGCCTCGCGCGGAGGGTTGTCCTTTCATTTCCGAGACGCCGGGCATGATGATCGATCGCTTGTCCATTCTGGCGCTCAAGGATTACCACATGCAGGAGCAGGTGGATCGCAAGGATGTGGCGTCGGAGCACCGGGCGGCGTGTCTTCTGAAGCTGAACGTGATTCGTCGTCAGCGGGCGGACTTGACGGATGTTCTGGAGTTGTTTCTGGACGAGGTGCGCGATGGCAGGCGTTCGTTCCGAGTCTATTTTCAGTTCAAGATGTACAACGACCCAGCCTTGAATCCCCAGCTCTACGCAGGTCGCAAAAGCTGAGCAGGGCGGAACGCCCTGCTCAAGGGGCGACGGCCCCTTGACCCTCCGATGCTTGCGCATCGGGAAGGGCTACGCCCTTTCGGCATTTCATGCCTATCCCAAGACAGGGTAGCGATGCGAACAAGGGGCGGCGGACCCCGTACGGGGCATGCCGAAGAGATGGGGGCGGCCTCTATCTTAATCCGGGCGCGGCTTTCTTCTTTAATTTTGCGCCTACTCTGGTCCATATCGATATGCCGATGACCAGACAGAAGCACGCGCTCAGGCCGAGGCTCCTGAGGCTGTCCATCCTGTATGCCTTGTAGGTGTCGAAGGGAAGGAGCATCGCGCCGTTGGCGTCCTCTATCTGGACTACTTGCAAGCCGTTCGTGAAGCTGAAGGGGTCGGAGTGCGCCCGCACTTTCACGTCTGTCGCACTTAGCAGGGCCAGTCCGACTTTTTCCTGCAGCGGAGCCAAGGAGTCGTCCATGTAGAAAGTCGTGTCGTCGTTCAGCTTGAAGCTGAGGCGGTATTTCGCATCGGACTCCTTCTCCGAGTGTCCCTCCTTTGTTATGACGACATCGACGGGCTTGCCCTGATAAACATCGTAGCTTTCTGCCGAAGACATCAGCTCGTAGCCTGCGAAGATTCCGCATACTACGAGAACGCTGGCGAGAACCACGAAAAACACTGTATTGAGCCTGCCGGTCAGGAATCCCATTCCTGAAGAGTGCTCAATGCCGGGGATTTTGTCACGTCGATTATCATTAGCGCGGCTCATCCCTCGATCTCTTTGCGCAAGGCTTCTAGCTCGTCCCAGCGGGAGAACTTGGCGGCCAGTTCGGCCTCAAGTTTCGCAAGATTGGCCTGCATGACGGGGATTCTTTCCGGGCTTTCCTGATAGGTTTTCGGGTCGGCCAGTTGTTTTGCTATATCCGCCATGTCTTTCTCGATGCTTTCGATGCGGGCCGGAATGGCTTCCAGCTCCCAGCGTTCGCGGTTGAGGAACTTGCGCGGCTTCTGCTGTTTCGGATTGCCCGCGAGGGCTCTGGCCTGTTTCGCGGCTGCGCTGGCCTGCGCTGCGGCTGCGGCTTTCTGGTCGAGGTAGTCCTGATAGCCGCCTACGTAATTTTCGACTTCTCCGCTGCCGTCTAGCACGAGCAGGTCCGTCACGACGTTGTCCAGAAAGGCGCGGTCGTGGCTTACCAGCAGCAGTGTTCCGCCGAAGTTGGACAGCATTTCCTCAAGCAGTTCCAGCGTTTCGAGGTCGAGGTCGTTTGTCGGCTCGTCCATCACGAGCACGTTGAATGGTTTTGCGAACAGGCGGGCCAGCATCAGGCGGTTGCGCTCTCCGCCGGAAAGCATGGACACCGGGCTTCGCGCGCGGTCGGGGGCGAAGAGAAAGTCCTGCAGATAGGTCATCACATGCTTGCGCGCGCCGTTGATCTCGATCACGTCCAGCCCGTTCGCAATGGCCTGTTCCACGGTTTCCGTCTCCACGAGTTGTTCGCGCGTCTGGTCGAAGTAGGCGATCTGAAGGCCCGTTCCGTGTTCCAGCGTGCCGGTCTGCGGCGGCAGTTTTCCGAGTAGCAGCTTCAGCAGGGTGCTCTTGCCGGAGCCGTTCGGACCGACGATGCCTATGCGGTCGCCGCGCTCTATGACGTCGCTGAAGTTGCTTATGATGGGTTTATCCCCCCATGAGTATGAGACGTCTTCCGCCGCTATGACCTTGGCGCCGCTCTTGCTCGCCTGTTCGATCTGAAGATGCACCGAGCCTACGCGCTGGCGGCGGCGGCGGTGTTCCTCGCGCATCTTCTTTAGCGCGCGCACGCGGCCCTCGTTGCGCGTGCGCCGGGCCTGTATGCCCTGCCGTATCCACGATTCCTCCTGCGCGAGCTTCTTGTCGAACACGGCCTGATTGCGAGACTCGGCGTTCAACCATTCCTCCTTGCGCAAGAGGTATGTCTTGTAGTCGCAGACCCAGCTCGTGATCCGGCCCCGGTCCAGATCCAGAATCCGCGTGGCGACGTTCTGAAGAAAGGCGCGGTCGTGCGTGATGAAGAGCACGGCCCCCTTGTAAGAGGTGAGGAATTGTTCGAGCCACGCGATGGCCTCGATGTCCAGATGGTTTGTAGGCTCGTCCAGCAGAAGGATTTCCGGGGAGCTTACAAGTTCCCTCGCCATCAGCGCGCGGCGCTTCGTGCCTGCCGACAGCGCGTCGTATTCGACGTCGCGCGGAAGGTCCATGTCCGAGATCACGCGCTCCACCATTGTATAGACTTCCCATTCCGGCAGGTCGTCCTGTTCCAGAACCGCAGTGAGTATCTGCGTGACCGTGCCCGGCATGGACTCTGGAATTTCCTGCGTCAGGAAGCCGACACGTTTGCGCGCGCCAATTGATATTTCGCCTCGGTCCGGCTTCACAAGACCTGCGGCGATCTTGAGGATAGTGCTTTTCCCGGCCCCGTTGCGGCCAACGATGCATGCGCGTTCGCCGTTCTCAAGAACGAGTGAGATGTCTTCCAGAAGCAAGGGGCCTCCGAAACCCAAGGATATTTTGCGTAGATTCAGTGACACAGAAAGCCATTCTCTCACGCTCTTGCCAAGTGCGCCAGCAGTTTTCCAGCCTCTTGACGCCCGATGTCACGACTCGATTTGAAGCTGATCCGAGTCAGATCATGCATAGCGATTGCCAAAAGTATCCCGGAATTGAAATCGAAACTGTCAATGAATCGGGGCAACTGACGAATGCACGCACCCCCGGACGCCTCGGAGAGGCGTCCCTACCAGTCAGATTGCGCATCACTTCTTAGGGTAGGGGCGGCTCTCCGAGCCGTCCGCAAGGCATGCGTTCTTCCTGCGGCTTCAAATTTGCCGACTTTGGGCAACCGCTTTATCTAGCGGATGACCAGCCATGCCGCCTGATAGGGGGCTAGGGTGATGTTGCGGTTCGGTCCCATGCGCAGGGTGCTGGCGGAATGGATGTCGCGGGCGGAACCTTCCTGCGGCAGCCCGAGTTCTTCGAGGCGCGCGATCGGGATTTTGCGTTCCCGCGCGGTCAGGTTGAACAGGCAGATGATGCTTTCCTGCCCGTCGATGGCTGTCCGGGTGAAGCAGAAGTAGTCGGGACCCAGTTCGTGCACCTGCATCGGCGCGGCGGGGTGAAAGGCGGTGTGGTCCCTGCGTCTGCGGAGCATCTTCATGTATGCGGCAAACACTGCGGCGCGGTCGCCGTCCGGCTCATCCAGTTGCGCGTCGAGTTCCTCGCGCGTCCACTTGCGCCGGTTGATCGCCCGGTTGTAGCCGCCTTCGCAGTCCACTCCTTCGGTCCAGTTCGGCGTTCCCATCAGGCTGTTGAAGTACACTGCGGGTATGCCCGGCATGGACAGGGCGACGGCCTGCGAGCACAGGAAGCGGGCCTTGCCAAGCTCGTCCGGTCCGGCGGCGTCCGGGAAGGACAAGGCGCTGAAAAATGAAATGTT
The DNA here is from genome assembly GCA_041652375.1 of Opitutales bacterium. Lineage (GTDB taxonomy): Bacteria > Verrucomicrobiota > Verrucomicrobiia > Opitutales > Oceanipulchritudinaceae > Verruco-01. Next base: position 6,613 of record JBAZHO010000023.1, read on the forward strand.
CAGCTCGTAGGGGCTTTGCGTGCCGTCAGGGTTCGCTTTCATGGACACGCGTCCGCCGCGCTTTGTCACCTCGTCGGCGATCCACGGGATTTCTCCATCCAGCAGCCCGTGGAGCGGGCGCACGCCTATGCCGTCGTGCGAGGCGGTGAAGTTCAGGTAGGTGCAGCCCTTGGGCGGCTGTTCGAGCGACGCGGCCCAGCGGGTGAGGTGCGTGCCGTCCCCGCGCAGCAGAGCGTGCAGCAGCAGGGGCGGCAGGGCGAAGTTGTACACGATGTGCGCCTCGTCGCCGTTGCCGAAATAGGAGATGTTTTCCTCGTGCGGGACGTTGGTTTCCGTGAGCAGCAGGGTGTCCGGGGCCACGGTGTCCAGTATGTCGCGCAGCAGCTTCACCATCTCGTGCGTCTGCGGCAGGTTCAGGCAGTTCGTGCCTATTTCCTTCCACAGGAAGGCGATGGCGTCCATGCGCAGGATGCGAGCGCGCTTGGACAGGTAGAGGAATATTATGTCGAGAAACTCGAAGAGCAGGTCGGGATTCTTCCAGTTCAGGTCCGCCTGATCGCGGCTGAAGGTACACCATACCCACTTGTCGCCGCCCGATGTGGAGACCTTGTGGAGCAGGGGTTGGGGGCGGGGGCGAACGACCTTGGAAAGGTCCGCGTCCGGCGAGGCCGTCACGAAGTAGTCCCGCGCCGGGGCGATGCCGGTGACGAAATCCCGCATCCACGCGCTCTGGACGGAACAGTGGTTGAGCACGACGTCGAACTGAAGTTCGAATTCCGCGCCCAGACTCTCCAAGTCGTCCCAGCGTCCGTAGCGGGGGTCCACACTGCGGTAGTCGATCACGGAAAAGCCGTCGTCGCTGGACCAAGGGTAGAAGGGCAGCAGATGGATGGTGCTGACGGCGTGTTTGAGCCTCTTCGAGCAGAAGCGGCGCAGCGTGCTCAAGGGGCGTTCGTCCAGCGTTCGGACCATGTCCGGGTATGTTATGAGCACCACGTCGTTGCCCGACCACGAGGCGGCTTTGCGCGGATGCGGGTCCAGCCCCACGCCGTAGCGGCCAATCATCGTCGTGAAACGTTCGATCAGGCGATCCGCGCTTTCATGCCCGTAAAGGCGGGCTAGGCGGCTTCTGATTCTCTGTATCTTCTGGTAGCGAAGGATTTTCATTGCTCTGTCTGATGGCCTTGCCCGTGGATCAGCGCCGGTCCGGAGCCCATCCGGTCAGGTTGGTCAGCACGCCGCGCAAGCTGCGGCGCAGGGCGCTGTAACTGTAGTAGTTGCTCGCAATGCGGTAGTTGTGGTCCACCATCATGCGGCGGTAGTCCGGGTCCTCCAGCGTGCGGCGCACAAGGTTCACGACATCCTTGGTCACGAAGCCGTCTATCATCGCCAGCTTGAAGCCCTTTGGCTCGATGTCCTGCACGAAGATGGAATAGCGGTTGATGACCACGGGCAGGCGGAAATACATCGCTTCGAGCAGCGCGTTGCCGAAGCCTTCGTAAGTGGAAGGGTAGGTCACCAGATCTGCGTGCGGATACAGGTCCCATAGCGTGTAGATTTTGCGGCCAAGGGCGTCGTACTGGCGCACCTCACCCACGCGGTCGGATATGAAGCGGATGTCCACATTCTCCTCGCGGGCCAGTTCTTCGAGCATGCGCTTGTATTCAAAACCTTCGTCCCCGGCGTCGTGGGACACGACGAGCTTGTAGCGCGGGTCTCCCAGTTTGCCGACCAGCTTGATGGCGTGCTCGATGCCCTTGCGCGGGACGATGCGCGTGGGTTGGAGTATGAACACGTCATCGGGCTTCAGGCCGATGTCTGCGCGCGCGTTCGCGCTCCACTCGTCGGGCGGCGGCGGCGGGTTGTCGAAGTCGAAAACGTTCGGGATCAGCACGCTGCCCACGCCTTTGCGCAGGGAAAGCTGCTCCTGCGCCTGCCTGTTGATGACGGTGTGCACCATGTTGGGCAGCCGGGCCGGGAACGCCATGTCCAGATAGTCCTGCACGGCGGAGATGGAAAAGCGCGTGCGCTCCCAGTAAAAGTCGTGGTGGTGACAGATCGCGGGCAGTTGCGTCTCCGCCAGAAACTCCGTTATGGCAATGCCGAGCGGCACGTGCATGGGTATCGTCAGGGCGTTTTCCGAAACGAGTACTTCGATGCCGAACTGGTCCACATACTGGTAAAGCGTGCTCTTGAGGTAGTCGGCCAAGTCGCGGATTCGGTTGGTCACGTGGCGGCTGCGCCGCATCGTCCCCCAGATGCACTTGTTGATCCAGCGGTTCTCCTCGTGGTCGAAATGCGCTTCGGGTATGCAGAGGCTTTCCGCCCCGTTGCGGTCGCTGCGTCCGCTGTACCAGTAGCTTCGGTGATTGTCGTAGCCGAGGACGTGCGCCCACTTGGCGCTTTCGAGGCTTACCCCGTCTGTCCCGGCGAAGCGGGTCGATACGAATCCGAAGGTCTTTGGCATCGTGGAAGCGGCTTGGCAAACGCATCAAGGAAGGATGCGCCTGCGCGTTGGTCATATAATCTACCAGCACTGCAGGGATATGCCAACCATCGAAACCCCGATTTTTCCCATGAGGCTGTCATGCGCTCATTCTGTCGGCTCTGGCGGGGGCGGGGTTTCCGCGAACTCGGTAACGTTGAGGAACGCGATGAAGGACTGGGGGCCGCCGCGCACGTAACCGACGCGCCTGTCCAGTTCGCTTCCGTTCTTGTCGAGCACCACGAAAGTCGGGAAGCCGTCGATGTAGAAGCGGCGCTTGAGCGCATCGTTCTGCCTTGCGAGGTCTTCGGGCAGCTTCTTGCGCGGAGTGTCCGCGAGCAGCAGCACCAGATGCTGGTCCGCATAATCCTTGAATGCCTGACGGGACAGGGTTTCCTCGTCCATGACCTTGCACCAGTGGCACCAGTCCGAACCGCTGAAGTTGATCAGGATTCGTTTGTTCTCCGCGTTGGCCTTGGCCACTGCGGCGACATAGTCCGTGCCCCACTGCAAAGGCTGATCAGCCTCGGGCGAGGAAGCGGAGTTTTGCGCGAGCAGGCGTCCGAGCGGAAGCATCAGGAAGGCCGCGGCGCATATAATAAGTATTGAAGAGAGCTTTTTATTCATCGTCTGGCTGGATTCTGATTAATGGTCTGTGGATGCAATGCTTTCCAATGAATTTGAGTCGCTTGCTTCGACCTTATTCCGGCCTAGGTCTGGAGACACGGCACGAGATTGATTGCCTGAACCCCCGATCGATGCATAATTGAAGCATAGATGCTGGAACATCAAGACCTGACTCACATTCTGGATGACGTCGGCAGGTATCAGAACCGCTTGCGAGAGCTGCGCGAACTGGTACTGGCCAACGTCGTCATGCTCGGAGAAATCCCCGCGCCGACCTTCGGGGAGTCCCGACGGCTCGACTTTTTGCGGAACCGCTATACCGAAAGCGGGCTTGAGAGCATTTCCGTGGATGAAGCCGGGAACTGCACCGCCGTGCTGCCCGGAAAGAATCCGACGCGGAACATACTCGTCGTCGCGCATGCGGACACTTTGTACGACGCCACGGTGGACCACACCATGAGCGTCAGCGAGGAGCGGCTTTCCGGCGCGGGCGTGGCGGACAATTCCCTCGGTCTGGCCGTCATGGCGTCCCTGCCCATCGTCATGGAGAAACTGGGCCTCGAACTGGAATCCAACCTCATACTGCTGGGCACGACGCGCAGTCTAGGGCGGGGTGATCTGGGCGGGCTTCGCTTCTTTCTGGACAACGCCAAGATGCCCGTGGACTTCGGAATCTGCATGGAAGGCGTGCATCTGGGCCGCCTCAGCTATACTTGCCTAGGGATGCTCCGCGCCGAGATTACATGCACGGTACGTCAGGACAGGCATCCAGGCTGCACCAACGGCAACGGCGCGATCTCCGCCATCAACCGCATTGTCTCGCGCCTGCTGGCCATCCGCCTGCCGCAGCAGCCGCGCACGAGCATCATTCTTGGCTCGCTCAACGCGGGCAAGGGCTTCAAGACCCCTCCGCTGACGGCGACCTTGCGTCTGGAGGTGCGCAGCGAGCAGCTCGGCATGGTCGGCGAGATACTGCACGACATAGAGATGATACTTTCCGAGATTAACGCGGACACCGAGGTTCACGCCGTCCTGCAAATCCTCGCGCGGCGCAAGCCGGGCGGAATTCCGTTCAGCCATCCGCTGGTGCAGTGTACCATAGCCATAATGGACAAACTGGACATATCCCCGCTGATCGCGCCGAGCGTGGGCGAGCTTTCGGCCCTCATAGCCCGCGGGATACCGGGCGTGACGCTCGGCATCACGGATGCGGGCGACGACGACGAGCTGGCATCTAGCGTCATGGTCAAACCGATCAATACCGGCATCGCGCAGCTTGTGGGGCTTATCGAAGCAATCGACGGAGGGCATTGCGATGAACGTAATTGATGCTTGGCTTAGAAATAACACTTTCCATCACGGGCAGTTCTGGGACGTGTTGAAGCTGATCGAGATCAAGAAGGCCAAGGGTCTGACGATCTCGCTCTGCATACCCACGCTCAACGAGGAGAAGACCATCGGCAAGGAGATCGTGGTGTTCAAGAGCGAGCTGATGGACCGCTACCCGCTGATCGACGAGATCGCCGTGATCGATTCGGGCTCGGACGACCGCACGCTGGAGGTCGCCGCGAGCTACGGCGCGGACGTCTATTATTCGGGCGACATCCTGCCGGAACATGGCTTCAAGCGGGGCAAGGGAGAGAACCTCTGGAAGGCCATCCACCAGCTTCGCGGCGACATCATCGTGTATGTGGACGCGGACATCAAAAACATCCACCCGCGCTTTGTGACGGGGCTTGTCGGCCCGCTGCTGTGGCAGGACGAGATTCGCTACGTGAAGGCGTTCTACGACCGCCCGCTGGCGTTCTCGCAGGGCATAAGGCCCAGCGGCGGCGGACGCGTGACGGAGATTCTGGTCAGGCCGCTGTTCTCGCTTTTCTTCCCGGAGCTTACGGCGATAGTGCAGCCGCTTTCGGGCGAATACGCCGTGCGGCGCGAGGTGCTTGAGGCCATTCATTTCCCCATCGGCTACGGCGTGGAGACGTCGCACATTCTCGACGTTTACCGCAAATGGGGCCTCGAAGCCTTCGGGCAGACCGATCTGGACCAGCGCGTACACCGCAACCAGAGCACGCTTTCGCTGGGCAAGATGGCCTTCGGCATTCTTCAGACCTTCCTGCGCCGCATCGAGTCCTTCGGCATGGTGGACAGACTGCCGGAGATGTCCCACATTTTCCGCCAGTTTCAGGCGCTGGAAAACCGCTACGAGCAGGTCACTTTCGATATCGTGGAGGAGGAGCGTCCGCCCATGATCACGATCCCGGAATATCGTGAAAAGAAGGGCCTCGGGCCGCTTTAGGCAATGCGGGTCGCAATCGTTCACTATCACTTCAGGCGGGGCGGCGTGACGAGCGTCGTCGCAAACGCCGTCCGCGCGCTGGAGCCTTGGGGCGTCCGTTGCGCTGCCCTGTGCGGGGAGACGCCGCAGGTGGAG
>JBAZHO010000024.1:0-945 GCA_041652375.1 Opitutales bacterium
CTGGATGTGGGCGATGACGTGCCCGACTCCAAGACGATCTGGCTATTCAAGGAACGCCTCGGCCAGGAGGGCATCAAGGCCCTGTTCGCCCATTTGGACGCGACACTGCGGGCGCGGGGCCTGATCGGAAAGTCAGGCAAGATCGTGGACGCGAGCTTCATCGAGGCGCCCAAGCAGCGTAACAAGCGCGAGGACAACGATTTAATCAAGGACGGCAAGAGGCCTGAAAGCTTCGATGAGAACCCGCACAAAGGTGCGCAGAAGGATACGGATGCGCGCTGGACAAAGAAGAACGACGAAACGCACTTCGGCTACAAGAACCACGCGAAGGTGGACGCGGCGAGCAAGCTGATCGTGGCGTGGGAAGTAACGCCCGCGAACGTGCATGACTCTCAGGCGTTGGAGAGGCTTGTTGATGAGAGCGATGGGACGCTGTATGCGGACAGCGCGTATCAAAGTGAGGAAAGCAGCAAGTTGCTGAAGGCCAAAGGCATCGAAAACCAGATCCACGAGCGCAGCTACCGGGATCACCCATTGAGCCAGTGGCAGAAGAAGCTCAACCGGCTAAAGAGCAGCATTCGCGTGCGTGTGGAACATGTCTTCGGGCGCCTCGCGCAGTACGGGGCGGACCTGTTCCGGCGGGTGGGGATCAACCGGGCGAAATTCGAGACGGGCCTTGGGAACCTCGTCTACAACATGGACCGCTGCGCAAGACTGGGTTGCCGGGCGTAAAGCGTGTACGAATTTCGGCCATTCAGGCCGAAAAGAGCCTGTAAACGCTCGCACGGACGGAATGAAGGAGTCAAATTGACGATAATCTTCTCCAGAGAGCATCTGCATGCTCAGCAGCACAGGGTAAGTCTATGCCAGATGTGCAAATGAGGCATTGTTCGAGGTGGCCTGTAATCTGTGGACAAATCTTTTCCCTTTTCTTTCTTTTTCCAT
>JBAZHO010000024.1:955-11610 GCA_041652375.1 Opitutales bacterium
GAATCTGTGTAATCTGCGGATAAATTCTTCGTCCGCTTTTTTCGGCGGACCTTTGATTATCGTCATTTAGCCGCTCGCGCCCTTCAGAACAGCGCGTCCGCGCGCGGGGCTTCATTTGGCGCAAGTTCCAGCACCTTTTGCGGCGGAAGCTGCGTGCGGAAGAATGCCAACTGCTTTTTGACCAGCTTGCGCGTGTTCAGGGCGATTTCGTCCGCGAGGGCGTCCGTGTCCGCGCTGCCGGAATCCAGCCAGCGTAGCGCCTCCCTGTAACCGATGGCCGACGATGCGGAAAGATTCTTTTCGAAGCCCGCCTCGCGCAGAGCTTTCACTTCTTCGACAAGCCCCGCTTTGATCATCGCGCGCGCCCTCGCCTGTATGCGCTCCCATAAATCCTCGCGCGAACGGGACAGCGTGCAGATGCGCTTGCCCACGCCGGGATACGGCTCCGGCATGTTCCGGTACGCCTGCTGAAGCTCCGCCAGCGGCCTGCCGGCGGCCAGACAACGTTCCAGCGCGGCCTGCACGCGGCGCGGGTTGAGCATGTCCACGCCGGACACGCCGCCGGGGTTGAGCCGCAGAAGCTCCGCCCTGAGGCCGTCCGGCCCGGCGCGGCGCATCAGTTCCCGCACGCCCGCGCGGATTTCGTCCGGAACCTGCGTGTCGTCGAGCACCGGGTGGAAAAAGCTGCGCAGGTAAAAGCCGCTACCGCCGCTCACTAGCAGCGGCCTGCCCCGCGCGGCGCAGTCCTCCACCACCCTGCGGGACTCGGCCACGTAGTCCGCCACCGAGAAGGGCTGCCGCGCGTCCACGAGGTCTATGCCGTGGTGCGGAACCGTGGCCCGCTCCGCCGCGTCCGGCTTGGCCGTGCCTATGTCCATGCCTCTGTAAACGCAGAAGGCGTCGCAGTAGAGAATCTCCGCGCCGTTGCGCCAAGCCCATTCGAGGGCCAGCGCGCTTTTGCCGACGGCGGTCGGCCCGATTATGAAATAAAGGGAACTCATGAAACGCGGGCGGATCAAATGCGTTCGTAAACAGTTAAGGGACCTGCGCATCATAGGCGCACAGCCCGGACACACTCAAGCAGACAGGGAGAATGAAAATCACTCTGGTTACCGAAACCTTCCCACCGGAAGTGAACGGTGTTGCGATGACGCTGGAAAGACTCGTGAACGGCCTTGTCGGACGCGGGCACGAAATGGAAGTGGTCCGGCCCCGGCAGAGCAGGCAGGACAAGGCCGCCGTCCGGGCCTCTTACAGGGAAAAACTCTCCGTCGGCCTGCCCCTGCCCGGCTACAAGGGCCTGCACTTCGGCGTGATATGCCCCCGGACCCTTGTGAAGCACTGGAGGCGGAACCGCCCCGATCTGGTCCACGTCGCCACGGAAGGCACGCTCGGCTGGGCCGCCATCCGCGCCGCGCGCAAGCTGGGCATACCCACGGTGTCCAGCTATCACACCAACTTTCACAGCTACGGGCGTCACTACGGGTTCGGGATGCTCATACGCACGGCGCTTGCTTGGCTGCGCCACATCCACAACTCCACGCTCGTCACCTTCGCCCCCAGCGCGGACGTAGTTGAGACGCTGCGCGGCGAAGGCTTTCACAACGTGCGCCTTCTTGGGCGCGGAGTGGACACCGTTCTTTACGACCCCCGGCGGCGCAGCGAAGAAATGCGCCGGAGCTGGGGCGCGGGGCCGGACACGCCCGTGGCCATATACGTGGGCAGACTCGCGGGGGAGAAAAACATGCCCTGCGCGGTGGAGGCCTTCCACGCCATGCGCGAAATCCTGCCGGACCTGAAAGTCGTCCTCGTCGGCGACGGACCGTCGAAAGAAAAGCTCCAGCGCGAGAACCCGGACTTCCACTTCTCCGGGCTGCGCCGTGGCGAAGACCTCGCCGCGCACTACGCCAGCGCGGACGCGTTCGTGTTCGCCAGCACCACGGAGACCTTCGGCAACGTGGTGACGGAAGCAATGGCGAGCGGCCTGCCCGTCATCGCCTACGACTACGCCGCGCCGGGCAGATACGTGCGGCACGGCGAAAGCGGACGCCTCGCCCCCTTCGACGACGCCGAGGCATTCATCGCGCAGGCGCGGACGCTGGCCGGGGAGCGCGACGCATGGCCGCGCATGGGAGCGCGGGCGCGGGCCACGGCTATGGACATATCATGGGACGCCGTGATCGACGGCTACGTCGCGGACCTGCAAGGACTGCTGAAGTAATCGGGCCGCCCGCGAATGAAACATTGGCGCGGGCGAACTGTTTGGATCAGGGGCTGTCTTTATTGCGGGGAATCCTCATAAGCCCGCTCCGTACAGACCCGTTCCGTCAAGCCCTTCATCGTCCATAACTTGTCCCGCCTCAGAACCAGCGCCTTCACCATCATCGAACTGCTCATGGCCATCGCGCTGATGGGCCTTATGGCCGCGCTTGCCCTTGGACCGGGGCGGGCCGTGTTCGCAAGGCAGACTTACGAGCCGCTTTCCGAGACTCTGCGCCGCTCCGTGCGCGAGGCCCGCTTTCAGTCCGTCGCCTCCGGCAGGCCAGTGGCGCTGGAATGGGACTCCGCGACGTATTCCTTCGTCATCCGCGACGCGGACGGAGCCGAGATCGAGCGCATCAAGAGCGAGGCCGGGACCGAAAGCGACGACGTGCTCTTCCACGCCGTCCTGCCTTGGGAACAGGTGGAAGTGCCCGGCAAGGACCCGCTGCTCACAATCATTGCGCAGGTGCGCTTCGACCCGGACCGCAGCTCCACGCCCTTCGTGGCGAGCATCCACTACGCCGGGGAGGACACGGAACTGCGCTACGACCCTTTCTCGAACCTGCGCATGGAGAGCCCGCCGCAGTGAGGCCGCGCAAGGGATCATCGTCCGCCTTCACGCTTATGGAAGTGGCTCTGGCCACGGCCCTTTTCGGCACGGCCCTCATTCTGCTGACCAGCGCCTTCGCCAACGCCCTCACGGCCATGAACGCCATGCGCCGCGAAGCCGGGGACGAGCCGATGTTCGGCTTTTTGCGCAGCAAGATCATCACCGTGCCTGACATAGACAACTTTGAGGAAGGCGAGGAGCTTTACCTGCCCGACGGCGACAGCGCCAACTGGACCGCCGAAGTCGCTCCGACGGGCGTCGCGGACCTGTTCCGCGTGCGCCTGATGATGGAAATCGAGAGGCGCGACGACCGGGACAAAGTCTCGCGCACGGAAACGCTCTACCTGCTGCGCCCCACGTGGTCGGAAAGCGTCGAACGCGCCGACATAATCGAGGAAGCCGCGCGCGCCCTTGAAACCAGCCGGAGGGAGCTGCGATGAGCGCCGGACGCAGCACAAAGGGATTCACCCTGATGGAAATGCTTCTGGCCGTGGCCCTTGCGGGGCTGCTGCTGGGCGCGACCAGCTTCCTGATCGTGGGGTTGACCCACATATGGACCCAGCGCACGGACGTCGATTCCTTCGAGGAACACGCGGACGGCGTGGCATGCTTCATTCAGACCGCGCTGGACGATTCCGGCAGGCGCTACCAGCCCAGATGGACCAGCCCTTCGGGCGGGGCCACGGAAGGAGAATCCGACGCGGCGCGGACGCTCAACGACGCCAGCGCCGCGAAAAGCGAGGGCCTGTGGCGCAACTCCGGCGTCAATATGTCCAAGGTGGACCCGACCGACTCCATCGAAAAGACCAAGCTGCACTTTCATTTCTACCAGATGCCCCCGGCTCTGGGCAGCCAAGCCCCGGCTGGCTCGCCCGGCGTGGAGGCATGGCTGCTCTTCGAAAAGGAACGCGGACTGGCCATCGTGTGGCGGGACATATGGACCGTGCAGCCCCGCCTTGTGATGGACGAGAAGGATCTTCTGCGTTCCAGCCTCATATCGGCCTTCGTCGTGAAACTCGAATACGTCTATCTGGATCAGGACGACAGACGCTGGACCACGAACGAGGAACCCGAACCGGACATCGGCGAGAACGTCCTGCCGGACTTCATCCGCCTGAGCTTTGAAGACGGCTCGCGCGCCACGGAGCGCATGATCCGCATTCCCAAAGGGAAATTGAGCATGCCCCTTTTCTGATGAAAAACCCCTGCCCACAGTTCATCCGTCGCCGTGGCAGCGTGCTGATCGCCGTTCTGGGCCTGATCGCGCTTCTGTCCGTGCTGATGATATCCTTCATGGGCGAGGCCGTGGAGCGCATCAAGTACAACGGCCTCATGGACCGTGGCACGGACCTGCGCGAACGCGCGTACAGCGGGCTGGAGGTCGCGCTGGCCTCGATTTCCCAGCTTGCAGAGATCGACAACGGGCTGCGCTGCCTGTCCCAAGGCTGGGGCAAACCGCTGGAATACGCGGCATTCACCCCTTTCGACGACTGCGAACTGAGCGTCGTCTGCGAGGACGAGTCCGCGAAGCTTCCGCTGGCCGCCCTGAACGAGCAGGAACTTGCCGCGCTGCTGGAGGAACTGAACCTGCCGGGCGCAGACGCCGAAAAGCTCTCCACCGCGCTGCTGGACTGGATGGACCCGGACGACAAAGCCCGCCTGAACGGGGCCGACGGGGCGGATTACGAACGCGCGCTGACGCCCTGCGTCCCTTCCAACGCCGTGCCTCGCTCGTGGGAGGAACTCAAGCTCGTCGAAGGTTTCCGGGGCTGGTTTCTCGACGCTGACGGAGCGCCGACGGCCTTGTTTCTGGAGTTTCAGCGATGCGTGTCCCTGCTCAACCCCTCGAAGGTGAACATCAACGACGCGCCGGAGCCGGTGCTGCGCATGCTGGGCGAACTGGACCGCTTCGACGACGACAAGCTGCTGCGCACGATGGACGGCAACGACGGGCTTCGCGGAACCGTGGACGACGAGATACTCAACAGCGTCGATCATCTCTCCGCGGGCGGAGAAGTCCGCTTGGCCGCGTTCGACGCGCAACTTCTGCGCCTGCGCGTTGTTGTCACACGTGGAGATGCGCACTTCTCTCTGGACGTCCTTCTGCAACTCAGGGCGCATTCCACCGTCAGCAACTCGGCAAGCGGAACCAAGACCAGACTCAACAACGCCTACAAGGACTTCCCCCGGAACCCCTCAGCCGCCCTTTCATACCCTTTCACAATACTGCAAATCATAGAGAACCGCCGAGCCGACTAGGCAGCGTCCCATTTCCCCCTTTGACGACAACATGAATCTGGCCCTGAAGCACAAGCTCGAACTGCTCGACAGCCGCCTTCCCAAGCGGGAAACGGCGCTGCTGTCGGCAGAGGCGTTCATATGCCGCGCGATGGACATCCCCGCAGGAACGTCCGCCGCAGACGCAGGCGGATTCGTCCAGTTGCAGCTCGAAGCGGCGTCCCCCTTTCCCATCGAAAATCTCGCATGGGGTTACCTCTCCGAAAACGCTGAACGCGCCCTTGTTTTCGCCGCCGCGCTGGACCGTGCGGCAGCCGGGCAGAGCCGCCCGCTGGCGGACTTCTGGCACGCCTTCCCGACGTTCCTGCCCTTCTGCCTCGGCGCGGACGCCCTGATGGACAGCGTGCGCATCTGCGTTGCAGGCCGTTCCGCGAGCGCCCTGTTCCTCAAGGCCGGAGCCTGCCTGCCCACCCGCGTCACATCCTGCCCGCTGCCTCAGGGGCTGGACTTCGGACCGACGGGTCTGGCCGCCGCCAAAGCCCTGCTTGCCGAAAAGCTGGGCGTGTCCGGGGACCCCGCGCTTGAGGACGGGCTGTGGCTGCTCGACAAGACGGACTGCTCTGCGGAGGAACGCGTCGCTTTCACCATGCGTCAGCTCCGCGAAGGACAGCCCGAAAGCCTTTGCATATACTCGATTTCCGGCTCCTCGCTGTGGAACGCGGACGCTCGCGGACGAATCTTCGCGGAGACCACGCGCAAGAACCGCCGCGCCGCCTACGCGGTATGGCTGGCCTTCTGCGGCGCGGGCATCTTCGCCGCCGTGCTGCTCGTCGCGCAGGTGCTGGTGCTGGGCATGGTGCTGCTCGGCTCGTATTACCGCTCCGTGGCGCACGGGAACCTGAACAAGGTCGAAGAGCTTCAGAACGAGGCGGACTTTGCCGCGAACCTCGACAGCGTGACCGAAAGGCAGATGAAGCCCTTCTCGATGCTGGCCGTGGCCAACCGCAAACGGCCCGGGCCAGTGTATTTCGAACGCGCAAGCTCGGCAGAATGGAACGTGATGCGCGTGGAAGGGCAGGCGCAGCGCGCGGATCAGGTGCAGTCCTACGTCGAGAGCCTCTCCGGCGACCCGGACGTGCGCGAAGTGCGCCACGTGCGCACCTCCTCCTCGGGCGGCAAGACCACCTTCGACATGGAAATCGTTTTCAAAACTCTGGACGACCTCGCGCAGGCAAAATAGCACATGGCCCCGATGATACGCAGACTGCTTGACACAAGAAAACAGCGCGAACGAATCCTGCTGAGCGCCGTGCTGGGCGCCGTGCTGCTGCTCTGGGCGATAATGCTCCTGCGCTCCGCCCGCCTGCAGGCGGCCTCGCTCGACGAGGCGATGATGGACGTGCGCGCGCAGAAAGGCGTGATAGAGCGTAAGGACGAGATCAACGCCCGCCTCGAAACGGCGCGCGCCGCCATCGATCCGGCCAGAACCCTCGGCGCGATCCAGCTTTCCAGCACCGTTGACGCTCTGGCCCGCAAGGCCAGCCTGAGCGCGGACATAGGATCGCCCCTGCGCCGCGAATCCGGCATTTTCAACACGAACAGCGTGCGCGTGAGCGTGCGCAACGCCTCGCTGGAACAACTGCTGGGCTTCATACAGACCGTCCGCGAACAGGCTCCGTATCTGGCCCTGCGTCGCTTCAAGATGAACGCGGACCAGCGCGACCCACGCGCGCTGAACGCCGAAATCGAAATCGAATCCTTTGAACTGAACCAGTCAATTTCCCAATGAACCAATCCATCAAACGGCCCCTTTCCCTCGTCATGGCGCTTGTGCTGCTGCTTTCCGCAACGCTCGCCTTCTCCGCGCCCACGGCCCCGGCGCAAAGCCCCGAGATACCGGAATGGATGAAGGACGGCAGCGCCCCGCCACCCCCGCCCGGCATCCCTGCCGACCTCGAAGCGATAGCCAACCAGCCGAGGATCGGCAGAACCGCCCCCCCGCAAGCCCCCGCAGGCCCGCCGCCCGGCATGAGGCCGCCGCCGCCGCCGCCCGGAATGTCGCGCGCTTCGGCGTCCGCCGCAGACCAGAGGCAGGAATCGATGGTCTCCGGCATGGTCGCCCCCGGAGTGGACCTGAACGCGTCGGTGGGCGAGATCAAGATTTCCGACATGCCGGTGAACGACGTGCTGGACATGATACAGAACTTCACGGGCAAAACAGTCCTGCGCCAGAACTCCGTGACCGGCACGTTCAACTTCCACAGTCAGGGTTCGCTCTCGCGCCAGCAGGCCATTGAGGCGCTCGTCAGCCTTCTGGCCCTGAACGGCGTCGCAATTACCCCCCTCGGCGACAGGTATCTGAAGGCCGTGCCCGCCACCTCTGCGGCGAACCACACCCCGGAGCTTATCGAAGGCTCCACGCTGGCCTACGGGGCGAGTCAGGAGGTGTGCTCCAAACTCTTCAATCTGGACTACCTTGTCACGGCAGAAGCCGTCCTCGCCCTGAACAGCCTCCAGAGCGGGCTGGTGGGCACATCCGTGACCGCCTTTGACAAGAACCGCTCCATTCTGGTCACAGACAGTCTGGTGAACCTGCAGAGGATGGAGACCCTGCTAAACCTCATCGACAAGCCCCACGAGGGCACCGACAAGATCCTTTTCTTCCCCCTGCGCAACATATCCGCGACCGACGCTCAGAAACGCTGCCAGCAGATGCTGGGCGGCTCCATGGGGTCCCGTTTCACGGGCAACACCACCGTGGACGCCGACGACCGTACCAACCAGCTCATAGTCTATACGCACCCCGCCAACGAGAGCCTGATCCGCAATCTGGTCGAAAACCTCGACAAGGACGTGGAACCGCTGACGCGAACCGAGATGTTCAGCATCCGCCACGCGGACGCGGTGGAACTGTCCGACATAATCAAGCAAGTGGTGACGGGGCAGGAACAGGTGCGCAACAACACCGCTGGCACGGCGGGCAACCAGCGCGCCCAGCAGGTGGCGCAGGCGCAGAGCGTGACCGACAGCGCGGGCACGCAGTTCAGCGCGTATCTGACCATCGTCCCCGACGAGCGCACCAACAACATAGTGGCGACCGGCACGCCGAGCGATCTGCGCCTGATGGGCAAGATCATCGACCAGCTCGACGCCCTGCTGCCGCAGGTGCGCATCGAGGTCGTCATAACGGAAGTCACCCTGTCCAAGGGCGACGCCAGCGGCCTTGAGACCTTCGGCATACGCCTCGGCAGCACCGCGCCGACCGGCTCCCTGAGCGGGGACGTCACTTCGGGCAACGGCCTGAACAACGGCAACAAGGACATGTGGATCAGCCCCGGCTTCCGAGGCGGTCTGGACGTGTCGCCCTTCGCGCTTGAGAACTTCACCATGGACGCGGTCTTCAAGGTGGCCAAGACCAACAGCAAGGTGCAGGTCCTTTCCGCCCCGAACATCGTCACCACGCACAACCGCGAGGCGTCCATCATCGTGGGCAGCCGCGAACCGGTCGTGACGACCGCCGTGACCAACTCCGGCAGCACGGCCAACGACATGGTGGCCAACATCGACTATCAGGACATCGCGCTGGAGCTGACCGTGAAGCCCCTCATAGGGTCCAACGGCGTCATACAGATGGAGATCACGCAGAAGGTGAACGAAGTGACAGACCGCATCACCCTCGCGGGACTCGGCCAACAGCCCGTGATCGGGACCCGGCAGGCGTCCTCGTTCGTGAGCGTGGGCAACGGGCAGATGGTGGTTCTTGGCGGCCTTCAGAAGGTCAAGGACACCAAGAACGACGACAAGGTCTTCCTTCTGGGCGACATCCCGCTGCTGGGCCGCCTGTTCCGCCCGTCCAACAAGGACGTCACGCGCACCGAACTGCTCATTTTCATCCGCCCTGTCATACTCGCTAACCCGGCGGAGGCTATGGCCGACGCCCAGAAAAAGATTTCCGAACTCGAATCCAGCAAACGCGTCGAAGATTATCTTGAAGACGGATCGCTGCGCGAAAAGAGCAAAAAATGACAGACGCTCGCGCACGATAGCGGCCACCAATCAACAGGAGTCCAACCATGAGAGTAATTCCATCAATCCTTTGCATCGCGCTGCTGCCCCTCGCGCAGGGACAGCTCCGCGCTATGGACAGCGCGGCGGACCTGCTCAAAAACTCCCCCTTCATGCCCGAAGGCTGGACGGAAAGCGGGGCCAAACTGCGCCCCGGAGCCACGGCAGCCGGTCAGTACGTGTTCAAGGGCGTTTACAGCCTTGATGGGGCCGTGTACGTCAACATCGTGGACGGCGGCAGCGGCAAGGCCGAATGGATACGCGTCGGCGAGAGCAACGAGAATATCCGCGTGTTGAGTTACGACGCGCAGACCCGGAAACTCGTCATCGTCGCCAGCGGACGCGAACTCTCGCTCGAAATCCCCAAGCCAGCCGTGAACGCCAGCCCGGTGGGCCTCGCCGTGAACAGTCAGGCCCGCGCCGGGCTGAGGCCAAACATTCCGATGCCCCGTGGAGGCATGCCAAACACCCGACGCTCGCTGCGCCCGCTTCCGCCGCCTCCCGGCTGGGCCGGCAACCGCAGCTTCGGCAGCGGCGGCCCGACATACAATTTCCGTGGCGGTGGCGGCGGCGGCGTAGCCATCACCCCCGGCGGCGGTGACAATCCCGGCGGCGGCGGCGTCATCAACCCCGGTGGCGACAATCCCGGTGGCGACAACCCCGGCGGTGGTGACAATCCCGGCGGCGGTGACAATCCCGGTGGCGGTGACAATCCCGGCGGCGGCGATAACCCCGGCGACAATCCCGGCGATAATCCCGGCGGCAACCCTCCGGTCAACGCACCGCCCCCGCCCCCCAACTTCATTCCCCAAATTCCTGCGGAACTTCAGCAGATGATCAACTCCGGTCAGGCCCCGGATGCCCCGTAAGATAAACAGCATGGCAAACGCTTCCGACACAGAAACAAGCATGGCAGAACTGCTCCGCGCACTCGAAGCGGAGCAGCGTGCCATGATCGACGAAGCGCCCCGGCAGAACCGGCTGGCCCTGCTGGCCCGCTTCCGCCGCGAGAGCGAGCCGGACACCACGCGCCTGCTGGCGGAAGCCTGCGGGCTGAAGTGCGTCGAAGAGTTCACGCTGGCCGACAACGCCGCGCTGTCCCTGCCCGCCCGGCTCATACACGAGTATCAGGCCGTGCCCATCGTGGAAGAGGACATGCCGGAAGGCGGCCTTGCGCTGGCCACCTGCTGGCCGCCGTCCGAGGGCATGGACGACTGGATATACGCCGTTACGGGGCGACGCCCCGTCTGGCGCATCTGCCAGCCCAAGAGCCTCGTCAACACCATCACGCAGCACTTCGGCGTGGGCGCGGACAGCCTGATGGAGAACGAGGCCGGGGCGGACCAGAGCGGACGCGAGGTGGACGAGGGCGAGGACGAGAACGCCGCCATAATCCGCTTCGTGAACGAGATCGTGGCCAAGGCCCTTGAGGACCGCGCGACGGACATTCACTTCGAACCGCTCAAGGACAGCCTTCAGA
>JBAZHO010000025.1:0-11547 GCA_041652375.1 Opitutales bacterium
GTCTGCCGCGCGGGGCGTTGCCGCAAGACCCTACGGCTGGCCTTTGGGCGGGCGATTATAGTAGTTTACATTGACTTGTGGACACTCTGAGAAAGCGCCAAAGGCGCGACATGAGAAAGCCCGGGGTGCGCAAAGCAAACCCCGGGAAAACGATAGAAAAAAATACATTCTGGAGCGCTGCAAGCGCGCCCTCTTTCCGCATTACAGCGGTTGCCAAAAATCGGCCAATTTGAAGCCTCAGGACGAACGCGAGCCTCCTCGGACGGCTCGGAGAGCCGTCCCTACCCCTAAGGCGTTGATGCGCAATATGTTGGTAGGGAAGCCCTCTCCGAGGCGTCCGGGGGGGGGCATACGTCAGTTGCCCCGTTTCCTTGCCAGATTGGATTTCAATTTCGGGATACTTTTGGCAATCGCATTACAGGCCAAAAGGCCGCGCTTGCAGCGCTTGGGGAAAATAAAAATGTTTGTTCTTCATCATACCTAGGGTTTGCCCTGAAGGGCTGCACCCTAGGCTATCTCATGCCGCGCCTTCAGCGCTGCCAGAAATCCGCAGATAAGCAGGGATCTACGCAGATTATTGAAAAGAAGACTTTCTGATTTTCTAATCCCTTTTTTATCCCTGCTTATCTGCGGATAAAACTCTTCTTTTTGTTCTCTGGTAATTCGGCGGACTTTTGAAAAATGCAATATATCAGCGTTCGGTCTGTTGGAAAAGGTCCGGGCGGGACGCCGTCATGTCAAGATACACGCCAAGCATGCGAAAGTCTCTGGCCACGTCGGGCGGGAAGGTCAGAAGGTCCGCCTCCGTAACGTCCCGCAGAAGGATCGCAAACTGCGTCTGCGCCCAACTTTTGTGCCCCAGCGCAGCCATCAGTCCGGCCAGACGCACCCGGTCCGCAGTGCTCAGGTCCGTTCCCTGCCCTACTCGCGCGAACAAGTTGTCCGCCGCAGGTCCGACGTACTCCGTTTTTTTGAGCACCATGAGCACCCGCACCAGAGTTATCTGGGAGGGCACATCGGACCTTGCCTGAGCGGCAAGCCCCGGCAGCACCTGACCCAGAGCGGCGGGATTCTTCATGTCAACGAGAAGCTCGCAGTACTGCTGCAAGGCCTGCGCCTCCGTGCGCTCCGGCACGACCTCGAAAACCAGAAGTTGCTCCTTGTCCATTTCCTTGCTGGACGGGAGATATATCGGCAAGGGACGCAACCATGCGGGCGGGCGGGCGTTCATGATGGCATCGCGCAGGTAGGATTTCCCGCCAAAGCCCGCGTTCATGACCTTGGCCATCTTGACGTACTTGGCCTCGAACCTGTCCCAACTGGTCACTATCAGATACCGCACCTCAGCCTTGCGCAGAAGGCGCAACGCCTCCTGTTCGTCGGACGCTGAATATATGTCCGCAGCCCTTTTCAGGCCCTCGATGTTCTCCCAGTACAAGGTCCCCAACACCCTCGCGCCGCCATAGTACATCATGAAGCTGCTAATCCTCGGGCCTGCAAGGCAGATGGGAGCCGTGCCGCCGCCGCGCAAGAATAGATTCTGCGCAAGGCCCCTTTCCACAAGCTGGAAGGAATACTCCTTCGTGAAAGGCTCCCCAACGACGGCCCGGCGGACCGAAAAGACCAACGCCGACAACACGGCCAGCGACATAAGCGCCCTGCGCCACAGCAGCGGAGCGGAAGCTGTCCCGCACAGCATGGCCAGAAGCACCAGCGACGCGCTCTCCGCTTCTATAAACCAGCGGTACTGCCAAAGCACAAGCAAGTCCAGCATCAAGGCGGGAATCAGCGCCATCACAAGCTGCATGCGATATTTCGAACCCTCTGCCCCGCGCCCGAACACCCGCGCAAGGCCCCATACGAGGATGATAGCCGCAAGCGCGAACCTCCACACCGAGAACGTCAGCCCACCCGTGCGCATCAGACGGAAGGGACTCCAGAACTCCAAGATGGAATCTTCATGGATCATGCGAAGTGCGGGGTCTATGAGCATGAAGCTGTCCTTCCCCGCCACGATTAAAAGCAGTATCGGCAAAGGCAGAACCACCACGGAGAGCCACGCCCGCCAACCCCAGCGCCGGAAGGACTTGGCGCGCAGCATGGCGGCAAAAAGCTCTCCCGCGGCGAGCCATGAAAGCGCGTAGAGGGGATTGTTCACGTCCAGTCGCAAGCGCAACAGCGCCGGGGCATACTCCACCAGATAGGCCAGCAGGCTGAACACGGCCCCGGCGCGGCACCAAAAAAGAAAGCTCCGTATAACTGCGTGGACAAACGCTTCGTCTGTGCGGCGCATCCTTGCCACGCAAAACGATGCCAAGCCCAGAAATGCTATCACCGGGACCTGACTGACGGCGCTTATCCATATGCCGAAGGCCCCGGCCAGCGCGGAAATGAGCAGGTACCAGCGCCCGTCCCTCCCCTGTTCCGCAGCCATGAATCCGGCAAGCAGGCCCGCGATGCAGAAAAACGTGCTGAAGGCGACAAGCATGTGGTGATCGAAGCCGCCGGCCTCGAAGCCGTCCAGAATGCCGGGCGCGACGAGTGTGCCAAATGCCGCCGCAAACGCTGCGGACAGCCCCCACAGCCGCCACGCCAGCAGATAGGCTCCAGCGACGAACACCAGCAGCATGACCGGGCCGACGAAAAGAGCGGCGCTCTCCATCGGCTTAATACTCGGGCATATGCCCAGACTTCGCGCCAAGGCCGCCCCGGAGGCCAGCAACCAATGCGGCGGCGAGGCCCATTCGTCCGGTCTGCCGAGCGGAGCATTGTCGTAGTCCACATTCCGCAAGCGCCAGAGCCCCTGCTCGCGCATCTGCTCTGTCTGGACGATCCAGTGCCCCGTATCGACGGAGGGCAGGATAAGCTCGTGATAGGCAGCCCCGTGCCCGGTGGGGAAAGCATCCTCGCCGGAGGAATAACGCAGAAGATCCGCCCCCCGCTTCCACTGCCCCCAGCCGAGCAAGGCAAGGGCAACAAGCAGAACTGCCGCCCCGAGGGATGTTCGGCATAGAAGCGATCGAGCGCGGATATTCATGGATAGGCTCTAACTGCTACAGCCAATGAACAAGGTGGGCGCAACAAAAAAGTGCCCCGCGCACCGTGCCCCAGCATCATGTATAGCGATTGCCAAAAGTATCCCGAAATAGAAACCTAATCTGGCAAGGAACCGGGACAACCGACGTATGCGCACACCTCGGACGCCTCGGAGAGGCGTCCCCACCAACATATTGCGCATCAACATCTTAGGGGTAGGGACGGCTCTCCGAGCCGTCCGGGAGGCACGCGTTCGTCCTGCGGCTTCAAATTGGCCGACTTTTGGCAACCGCTGTAAATCAACAACATGAAAAACGCCCCGGCTTTGCGGGCCGGGGCGTTTTGAAATTACCTTGTGCAGGTAAGAGGCTGAACTAGTAGCGGGAGACCAGAAGGTCGCGCAGCCAGATCAGTTCCTTGGGCATGCGGTCCCACATCTTGATGAACAGCTCGTCGTGGCCGAGGGCCTGCTCGCGCAGGGCGTTCACGTCGATGTCCATCAGGGCGTCCCACTTGGCCTTCGGGAAGTCCAGATCGGTCATGTCGAGGTCTTCGTAATCCGGGATAAGGCCCAGAGCGGTTTCCTTGGCATGAGATTCGCCGCGCACGCGACCGACGATCCACTTCAGGACGCGGGCGTTGTCGCCGTAGCCGGGCCACATGAACTTGCCTTCCGCATTCTTGCGGAACCAGTTGACGTGGAAGATGATCGGAACGTTCTTAATGGACTTGCCGACCTTCAGCCAATGGTTGAAGTAGTCCGCCATGTTGTAGCCGCAGAAGGGCAGCATGGCAAACGGATCACGACGCATCTGACCGAGCTTGCCTTCGGCAGCGGCGGTCTGTTCGGAACCGACGGTGGCGCCGATGTAAACGCCGTGCTGCCAGTTGAAGCTCTGGAATACCAGCGGAATGGTGCTCATGCGGCGACCGCCGAAAAGCATCGCGCTGATGACCACGCCCTTGGGATCTTCCCAGTCCTTGTCGATGATCGGGCAGTTGCCCGCCGGAGCGGTGAAGCGGGAGTTCGGGTGCGAGGACGGACGACCGCAGTCGGGAGTCCATTCCTGACCCTTCCAGTCGGTAAGGTGTGCGGGGGCCACGTCGGTCATGCCTTCCCACCACACGTCGCCGTCGTCCGTAAGGGCGACGTTCGTGAAGATGGTGTCCTTGCGGCAGGATTCCATCGCGTTGGGGTTGGTATCGTAGGAGGTTCCCGGAGCAACGCCGAAGAAGCCGTTTTCAGGGTTGATGGCGCGAAGGTTGCCTTCCGCGTCGGGCTTGATCCATGCGATGTCGTCGCCGATGGTGGAAATTTCCCAGCCGTCCTTGGTCATGTGTTCCGGGGGGATCAGCATGGCGAAGTTGGTCTTGCCGCACGCGCTCGGGAAAGCGCCGGTAACGTAGGTCTTGCGACCCTTGGGGTCCTTGACGCCGAGGATGAGCATGTGCTCTGCCAGCCATCCCTCGTCCTTGGCAATCGCGGAAGCGATGCGCAGGGCCAAGCACTTCTTGCCAAGCAGGGCGTTGCCGCCGTAGCCGGAACCGAAGGACATGATCAGGCGATCGTCCGGAAAGTGCGTGATGTAGGTGTTGGCAGGGTCGCAGGGCCACGGAACGTCCTTCTGGCCCTCGGCCAGCGGCTGACCGACGGAGTGGACGCACTTCACGAAGAAGCCGTCATCGCCAAGCACGTCGAGCACCTTCTGACCCACGCGGGTCATGATGCGCATGTTGGTGACAACGTATGCGCTGTCCGTAAGCTCCACGCCGATCTTGGCGATCGGGGAACCGATCGGGCCCATCGAGAAGGGAATCACGTACAACGTACGGCCCTTCATGCAGCCCTGATAAAGACCGAGCATCTTGGCCTTCATCACGTCCGGGGCTTCCCAGTTGTTTGTCGGTCCGGCGTCGATCTTGTTCTTGGAACAGATGAAGGTGCGGCTCTCCACACGAGCCACGTCGCGCGGGTCGGAACGCACCAAGAGGCTGTTCGGACGCTTGTCCTGGCTCAGCCACAGGGCCGAACCGCTTGTTACCATGAGTTCACGAAGCTCTTTGTCTTCAGCTTCTGAACCGTTTACCCAGCGGATATCCTTGGGTTGGGTGACGGCAGCCATGCTGGCCACCCACTCAAGGAGTCCTTTGTGATTTGTTACTTCGCTCATTTCGTTCTTCAACTAGTTAGTTTTCGCGTTGAGCCGCGAGAGTACATAAGAAAGTGAAAATAATTCCCCCGCAAACCGGCGCAAACTACCTGTCGCACGCCTCATTAGTCAATACCGGAACGGACTACATTAACAGTCGGTCCTGATGCGGGAAGGATGGAAAGAACCGGGACGGCGCGCTTTCTTCATTGCTGCCGGGTCGCAGCATCCTTCTAGCGCTTGCCTGCCGCCCTTGTATGCGTTTCGATAAGTGAAGAATGCGTGCCGAGATCAACAAACCCAGACCCAATCTTTACCTGATCGGGTTCATGGGCGTCGGTAAAAGCGCGGTCGGGCGTTTCATAGCGAAAGCGCTCAACATGCGTTTCATCGACAGCGACCATGCGATTGAAGAAAAGAGCGGGCTGACGATCCCGGCTATCTTCGAAAGTATGGGAGAAGCCGCATTTCGTCAAATGGAACGGGACTTTATCACGAGCGGACACCCGGAACACGGCTGCGTGGTATCCTGCGGCGGCGGGCTGCCCGTGGAACCGGGCATGCGCGAGCTGCTCCTTTCCAAGGGCGTCGTGGTGTGTCTTTTCGCATCGGAAAGCACCATCGTGGAACGCACCTCGCGCAACGACAAGCGGCCCATGCTTCAGGGGGACGACCCCGTCGGACGCATACGCGAACTCATGGACAAGCGCCTGCCCATATACATGAACACAGGAACCGGGATATCCACCGAAAACCGCAGCCTGACCGAGGTGGTCGATCACGTGGTGCGCGTTTACGATCAGGCGGCGCGCGGAACACGCAGGAAGCCTCGCCCGCGCTGATGCCGCACTGAACGGGCGCAAGGCAGCCGCGCGAAGTCACAACTGCGGGAAACCGACTCTATCGCGTTGACTTGAGTGCTCCCGGAACATAGAAAATACAGACGGGGCAAAGCCCTTTGCAGGCCCTGAACGGATCGATATCACATTTTCATACCGCGCCCGGACATCGCCAGCAGCCGATGCATATTTCCGCCGGCTTCCGGGAACCTGCATCAATCCTTACGACTCTCAGCTAACATGAAGTACTCCTTCGCCCTAGCCTTAGCCTTGTTCACGCCCCTCTCGGCCAGCGAACTATCAAGAATAGAGCTATCGCAAGGAGGCGTGGTCGAGGCCAGAATACTGGACGAGAGGCCGGACAGGCTGGTCGTGGATCTTGGCTTCTCCGTGATCTCCATACCGCGGGATTCCATAGCATCCGTGCGCGAGATCGACCCGGACGGGAGCGTTGCGGCGGTATCGCGGGACAACCTCTTCCGCGTGGAAAACAACGCGCCATTTTTGTCCGTCAAGGAACTGTCCCAGCACGTCGGGGATGCCGTGGTGACCGTGACAACCCCCGTCGGTCTGGGCAGCGGCTTCATCATCCACCCTGCGGGCTACATCGTCACAAACGACCACGTCGTCGCCGGGGAAACCAAGATCGGCATAACCGTTTTTGAAAGGGAAAAAGACGGGCAACTGGTCAAAAAACAGTATGAAAACGTCCGCATCATAGCCAGCAGCGCGGAATGGGACCTTGCACTGCTGAAGATCGAAGGCGCGGACGGAACCGTGTTCCAGACCGTCCCGCTGGGGGACAGCTCCGCGCTCCGTCAGGGCCAGCGCGTGTTTGCCATTGGCAATCCGCTGGGGCTGGAACGCAGCGTGTCCGAAGGCATCGTCAGCATACACAACCGCCTGATACAAGGCCGCCTCTTCATTCAAGCGACCGCGCAGATAAGCCCCGGTAACTCCGGCGGACCCCTCTTCAACATGCGCGGAGAGGTGGTGGGCGTGAACAACATGAAGGTCAGCGGCTTCGGGGCCGAAGGCCTCGGCTTCGCCATCCCTAGCGAAACGCTGGAAAACTTCCTCAACAACAGGGACACTTTTGCATTCGACCCACGGAACCCCAACAGCGGCTTCCGCTACAATTCTCCTCCTTCTTTGAGCAACGCCAACGACGACAAATAATGAAACGCGTCATTCCATACATCTGCCTGTCAGCCATACTTGCATCCCCCGCCGTCTGCGCAGGGTCGCAGCGCCTTGAGACATACCTGCCGGAGAACACGGCATTCCTGACCAGCGTCAGGGACATGACCGAAATCAACGCCAAGTGCCGCGAAAGCACGCTCAAGAGCCTGCTGGACAACGATGAACTGGCCGAGTTCTTCAAGCCCATCAAGATGCGCTTTGAAGATGAACTCGAAAACAACAAAGACGAGCAGATCATCACCTGGGACGAAGCGAAGGGACACTTCAACGGACAGGCGTTGATAGCCCTTGATATGGATGCGTCCGTGCAGGCGCTCAATCGCGGCGATGATTCAGGTCCGGTCTATCCATCGATGCTGCTCCTCGCAAACATGAAGGACGGCGAGGCACTGGTCGATCTGATCCTGACACGCATCAAGGATATGCCCAAGGAGGACAACAAGTTTGAGATTCAGGAGGACGAAACCTTTTTGGGCGTCACAATCCACCATGTGACCTTTACCGACGGGGGCGATAACGCGGACGCCGGGGACAAGGAAGCCGCCGCTCCGTGGAAAGCGCCGAAAGAGTTTAAAGGCGACGCCTACGCCAAGCAGCAATACGATGACTACGACGAAGACGACAATTACTACGACGAATCCGACGGACCCGAAGAAGAGACGGAAAAGACGCCCGAGATCACGCACTTATACTTCGGCGTCGCGCAGGACACGTTGTTCGCTTCCAACAATCAGGAAAGCGCGCGTCACGTCGTGGAAGCCATCGACGGCGACGCCAAGGGCACTTTCGGAAGGACTGCGGAATGGAACGACCTGCGTCAGACCAGCGAAGATACGGACTTCTACGCATTTGTATCCTTCAAGCCCGTAGCCACCGTCATCGAGGCCCTCATACGCAAGAACGTGCCTCCGGTTCAGGCGGAAATACCCAACCCGATGGCTCCCAATTCCGACATGATACTCAACGCCCTGGGTCTGGGGTCCATCAACAGTCTCCTGCTCGGCGTCGAGTTCAAACCCGAATACGTTCATTTCAAGGCAAACTACAAGATGAACACCAGCTACGGAATCGGACGCCTCTTCCAGTCTATCGGGGACAGCTACCCCAAGCCGGATTTTGTGCCCGAAGAGCCCCTGTCCGTCAGCTCCGCCGGAGTCAATCCCGGAGTTATCATCAGGGAACTGCGCCAGATCGTGTTCAACGCCTATCCCGCAGCCGGCATGTACTATCAGATGTACACCGCGCAGGTTCAACAGCAGGGCGTCAACCTTGACTCCGACCTGATCGACAACTTCGACAACGGAATAGTTATTTTCTCCATCAACAAGGACGTCTCGGTCAAGACGCCCCCGCAGAACCTCATTGCGATCAAGATCAAGGATCCGGTCGCCATGAAGCGCGCCATCGACGCCATCATCAACGCCACGGGCATGCAGGAGCGCGTGCAAAGACGCGACTACATCGGGACGGAGCTGATACTCCTGCCCGGCTCCGACCCCTCCAGTCCGTCCATGACCATAGCCATCAAGGACGGCTGGCTGATGCTTAGTCCCGAAATCACGTATATCCAGAACGCCCTGTCCACCAACAACAGCAACAAGTCATTCTGGACATCCGACAAGTTCCGCTCGGTCGATACGGCTGTGCACGGAGCCAACGGATTCAGCGTCGCCTATACCAACATCGGCGCGTTCCTGCGCATGTTCCTTGAAGCATTCACAACCGGTTACAACGACTCGACCATGCAGACAGACGACAACCCGGATCATCTGCTCAAGCCGGACAGCATATCCGAAATCGGCGAAATCCCCCTCTTAATAGGGGCCAAAGGCTACAAGACACCCGACGGATTCGTTCAGGAATCCTTCCTTATCTCAACCGAGGACTAATTCCCTGTGCGTTTCCCAATCGCCTGCATAGCCGTGGCCCTGCTTCCGCGCGCGGCCCTGTCCGATGTTTCGGTCAAACCCGTGAACATCACCGGACCGGAGGTCGTCAAGATGGACTGGAACACCCGGTCGTTGATATGCGCCGACATGGACGGCGACCAACGCAATGACCTTGCCTTGATCGACAACGATTCGGGCAAGATTGAAATCCTGTTCCAGAACAACCCGGACAACCCCAAGCAGAAGGAGCGGTTAAGCGTCAAACGCAACCGCTGGGAACCGGTGCTCGAAGACGCGCTCTTCTGGCACGACGGCATAATCATGGGCATGTACGGCTACGATCTGGCTGCGGGCGACCTGAACGGCGACGGACGGACGGACTTCGCCTTCTCCGGCAACCTGACTTGCCTGAATGTGTTTTACCAGAATGCGGAAGGGCACTGGGACGATTCGTGGAGCTACAACAACTCCAAGCCCCAGCAATGGACCGGAACCGTCGTGATAGATGACATAGACATGGACGGCAGGGACGACCTCGCTCAGCTTTCGCAGGACGAGCTTCTGGTGTTTTATCAGGACGAGAACGGAAAACTGCGCGAACCGCGCCATTACAAGCTGTCTGCCCCGGACGCGCACAACCTCATATTTTCCGACGTCAACGGCGACGGACTGCCCGACGCCATGTATCTGTGCGGCAACGACCGCTTCCGCCGCACTTCCGTGCGCTTCCAGCAGGAAGCCGGAATCTTCGGGCCGGAAATCGGCTTCCCGATGCCAAACGGCTCCATCGGCCTTGCCACGATCGGCGTCAAAGACGGACGTCCGGCCTATGCGAGCATCGACGGCAAGACGCGCATGATCATGTCCTACGTGCTGGAGCCGGACAAGAAGGCCCCGGAATCTCTCGAACAAATGCAGATGAACGACTACACGCTGGGCGCCACCGTCAAGCAGCCCAACCTGTACGCATGGGGAGACTTCGACGGCGACAAGCGCACGGACATCGTCGTGGCGGACCCTGCCGGAGCGCGCATCCTGCTGTTCAGGCAGACGGAACGGGGCGACTTCGAGGAGGGCAAGGCCTATCCCAGCCTTTCAAAAATCAACGCCATCAGCACGCTGCACATGCCCGCCGGACCGGACTCGCTGGCCGTTTCCAGCAGTTCCGAGGAGGTCGCCGGGATCGTGGAATACACCAGCAAGGGACGCCTTGGCTTTCCCGCCCCCCTGCCCCTCGAAGGCCATGCCCTTTCAATCAGCGCAGGACATTTTGAAAACACTCAAAACGAATCGCTGGCCCTGATCGAACAGCGGGGCGACGACTATTACATCACACTTGTCCACAAGGATGAAGCGGGCGCGTGGACAGCCGCCAACTCCATCAAGATCGCCAACATCAAGCGACGCCCAGACAGCATGATGCCGATCAGGATCGACGCGGATGATCACGACGACCTGCTCGTATTCACCGCCAAGGAACCGGCAAGGCTCTTCCTTTCCCGCGAAACCGGATTCGAGGAAGTCGCCACGGATTCCCCCGTGCGCCTGAGCTGCATGAGCGGCGCGGACGCCTCGCGCGTTGCATCCGAGGATATGGACGGCGACGGAAGGCCGGAGATGATCGTCGGCACCAGCGGCTACATGCGGGCGCTGAGCCTCGGGCCGGACAACAATCTGGAAATCGTCGATCAATACAACTCCCGCAACCCATCGGCGGACATCAAAGGACCCCTGTTCGTCAAACTGATACCGGACAGCGCAGGCAAACAGATAATTTTCTTCGACTATGCGGAGGGCCGGATGGAACTGCTCGAAACCGACACTCAGGACGGCGTTTACCGTTCGAGTGAAACATGGGAGTCCGATTCACAGACCGGCTTTCTAGGCATGGACCTGATCGATCTGGGCAAGGACGGCGGCAGCAGCCTTCTGGTGATGCGTCAGGAACGCTTCGGCATCATCCCCCTCGACCGTCCCGGATGGACCAGCAAACCCTTTGTTCAGGCCTACGAAAGCGAGTTGGACAAGACGTTCTACACCAGCTTCATGGCAGGAGATCTGAACGGCGACTCCATCCCCGAAATCATCGCCATAGACGGACGGGAAAACCTCTTGGACATCCTTGAACGGAACGACAAGGACAGCTTCAAGAGCGTCATGCATTTCGTGATCTTCGACGAGAACCCGCACGCAAGCTCCCGTTCATCCTACGGGCTGGAACCGCGCGAAGAACTGATAGCGGACCTGAACAACGACGGCCTGAACGATGTGGCCCTGCTGGTCCACGACCGCATCCTGATCTACACCGGGAAGAAGCCGCAATAGCGCCGCGCCCTGACGCACGCGCGCACATTCTGCAAGGAAACTCTACTCTATACAGTTTTCAAAAGAGAACCCAAATAGAGGAACCGCAGATAAACGCCGATTTTC
>JBAZHO010000026.1:0-11544 GCA_041652375.1 Opitutales bacterium
GAGCTTGCGTTATTTATATTATTATGATTGGAAACTGCCTCCTCCGGCAATTGCCGCGAACATGCCAGCATCAGCACAAGGCAGTTATGAACAACCTATCGAAACTATTGGAATCTTATAGTGATACAATTATTAGAAAAACGAAAAGAGTTTACGACGAAAGGGAAGAGATAATAAAAGAAGGAATAAAGATAGCTTCTTCAGTCAAGGATGGCTGCATTGATTTCGGAAAGGGCATGGCGGGAAACTTTATTCTCGACGACAAACTTAAGATACTCCAGAAAGATATTGAAAACCAGGGCGTTTGCTATCGGGAAGTCAATAGGACAATTTCCAATCGTTTCAGAAGAGGCGACGCTCTAATGCTTGCAGGCGAATTCTTCCATGTGGATTCACTCCCTGATAAATTTTCGGGGAAGATAGAATCTGCGTACCAATCCTTATTCCTGCATGATTCGGGTGAACACTCGCTGAGAGATGAAATCGCAAATTCTGATCAGTCAGAATTAAACGAGCTCGTGACAAAAATTAAGAAAAAGCTGTTTGAGACTAAGTATACAGAATATCTGAACAATGGGCACATGCCTGAAGGCTACTCCGCCTCAATCGCAAGCAGCACCACACATACCGGGCACGCTCTCTCCGTCAGCGGGCCGGATAACGAAGTAGCACATTTGATTCAAACCAAGGCTGAAGCATCAATCAGTTACATAAATGAAGCACTTGGCAAATATCCCGATATTGATGTGGTAACAGCGAATGATGTATATGCGCAGATGAGCATGCACGGCATATCTGATGGACTGGCTTTACCAGATATAAGCAGTGCTGATTTGATTGGAACCGTTGCAAACGGAGTTGGGTCCGATGACATTACCATGGATTGCGTCCCGTCTATAATTACCTTGGCAATGATTGCATTTACTTCGTACAACACTAAAAGCCTAAATGCCTTTCAGAAGGCAGAATTGACAGGAGGGCGCATCGGGAAAAATTATATGGCATATTTACTTGGATCGAGTGTGGCTGCCTTGACCAATGTTTGGTGGCTCGGGTTAGCATCAAGTGTAATCAGTCGATATATAGCAGAACCAGGTCGTCGCACATATGAATTAAATCATGAATTACAAGCGCTGAAACAATACAATCAGACAGCCATAGACAGGTTGAGGACAATAGCCCAATCTGACTAAACATGCACAGAATCGCCTTATCCGCAGAGCCACCCTCAGCTCAAATTCACCGCATCGGCGTCTATAATATCCTCCACGTCCTTGTCCATTGGGAAGGTCTTTCGCAGCTCCAGCAGTCTTGGCATGTATTTGGTCACGCTGGGCATGAAATACCATAGCTGGTAGCGGTAGCTGTCTTTTATCTTCTCTATTGGCGCGGGGGCGGGGCCTCGGATTTCTACCTCGGTTCCGAAAAGGGCCTCGGCTTGCTTGGCCCATTGTTCGGCGAAGAACGCCAGCTTGTCGGGGTTGCGGCCTCGGAATAGGTGGTGGACTATGTGGCGGAAGGGGGGGTAGGAGAACTCTTCGCGGTTCTTTAGTTCGTCCTCGGCGAAGCCGTCGAAGTCCTGTGCCCTTGCGTACTGCACGGGGGCGCAGTAGGGCAGGAAGGTTTGCACGACGACTTCCCCCGCCCTGTCGCCGCGTCCGGCGCGTCCGGCCACTTGCACGAGTAGCTGGAAGGTGCGTTCGTTGGCGCGAAAGTCGGGCAGGTGCAGGGATATGTCGGCATCGACGAGGCCCACGAGGGTCACGTTGGGGAAGTCGAGTCCCTTGGCGATCATTTGCGTGCCCACGAGCACGTCGATTTTGCCCGTGCGGAAGTCCCCGAGTATCGAGCGGAAGAGGTTCTTTTTCTGCATCGTGTCCGAGTCTATGCGCACGTTGCGGGCCTTGGGGATGAACTTGTGCGCGATGTCCTCGATGCGCTGCGTGCCGCTGCCTTTCCAGTGTATGCCTGCGGAGCGGCAATTGGGGCACTGCGTGGGGGCGGCGGTCTCGAAGCCGCAGAGGTGGCAGCGCAGCACGCCTTCGGCCCGGTGGTGGGTCAGGGTGATGGAGCAGTGGTCGCACATGGCGACGTAGCCGCAGTCCGGGCACATCATGCTGGTGTTGTAGCCGCGCCGGTTGAGGAAGAGGATCGTCTGTTCGCCCTTTTCGAGCCGGTCCTGCATCTTGTCGATGAGCAGGCGGGAGAACAACGCCCCGCCCTTTCCGTGGCGCATCTCGCTTTTCATGTCCACCACATGCACCATCGGTAGCTGGCGGTCATCCACGCGCTTCGTAATCCGGTTTAGGCGATATTTGCCGACCTTGGCGTTGTAGAGGCTCTCCATGCAGGGCGTGGCGCTGCCCAGCACGCAGAGCGCACCGCAGAGGCTGGCGCGGTACACGGCGACGTCCCGCCCGTGGTAGCGGGGGATTTCCTCCTGCTTGTAGGCGGGTTCGTGCTCCTCGTCCACGAGTATGAGGCGCAGGTTCGGGACGGGGGCAAAGATGGCGGACCGCGCACCGACGACGACCCGCGCCTCCCCGCTGGCCAGGGCGTGCCAAGCGTCGTAACGTTCGCCGTCGGAGAGGTGGCTGTGCCAGACGACGGTCTTCACGCCGCTGGCCACGAGGCGAGAGCGCAGCCGCCCCACGGTCTGCGGAGCGAGGGCCACCTCGGGCACAAGCAAGATCGCCCCCCCACCCTGTTCGAGGGCTTCCTTGAGTACGCGCAGATACACCTCCGTCTTGCCGGACCCGGTCACGCCGTGGACTAGATGCGTGCGAAAGGTCTTTTCGTTCAGGCTGGCCAGCAGGCTGTCCACGGCGACCTTCTGCTCGTCCATAAGCTCGTGCTCCTGAGTCTCCACGAACTCCGCATCGGCCAGCTCGTCGTCGTATGCGCCGCGCTCGACCGCGCCGTGGACCTCCTCCAGCACGCCCTTTTTGACGAGGGAATCCGCGCTGCCAGCGGACAGGTTCAGGCGGGACAGAAGCTCCGCCTTCTGCGCGGCCCTGCCCTCCTGTTGAGCGGCCATGAAATTGTAAATCGCGGCCTGAGCGGGGGCGCGTTTCTCCAGCGCGGCCAGTTCCTCGGCGTCCAGCCTGCGGAGCAGCTTCAGGAACTTGAGCACGCGCTGGCTCATGCCTTTGCGCACGGCGGCGGGTATCATGGCCTCCATCACCCCGTCCAACGAACAGGCGTAGTATTCGCTCATCCAGCGGGCCAGACGCACCAGATCCGGCGTAAGCACCGGGAAGGGCTGCTCCAGACCCGCCACCAGCTTCAGATTCCCGATGGGTAGCTCCGGCTCGCGGCCAAGCTCGAACACGACCCCGGCCTCGTGCCTGCCGCGCAGGGGCACGCGCACAAGCGAACCTACGGCCACGCGCCCGCACAACGCGCCGGGCAGCCGGTAGTCCAGCGCGCGGCCAACGCCCGTCAGCGGATAGACGCTCACGCAGTCGTGATAATCCGAGTGCAATGTTTTACGGTCGCCCAAAGTGATTCAGTCCTTGTCAATGCCCGGCAAGCCTGTTGTCATACAAGTCTCAATCCCGAAAAGAGCTATGGCAAGCCCGGCTGGCAAGCATGATGAGGTTCTGGAGAAGGCACGCGAACGTTTCCGCGCCTTTCTGATGACGAAGGGCCTTCGCGTGACCAACCAGCGCATGGCCATCCTCGACGCCTGCTTCCGCATGGAGCGGCACTTCATCGCGGAACAGCTTCTGGACGTGGCCCGCGAGATCGACCGCAGCGTGTCCCGCGCCACGGTTTACCGCAGCCTGCCCATACTCACGGAGAGCGGCCTTGTGCGCGAAATCGACGTGGGCCGCGACCACAAGTTCTTCATGGCGGACCGGGGCGAGGGAGCCAACCACGTGCAGATCGTGTGCTCTGACTGCGACAAGATCTTCGAACTGGACGCCCCTTTCATGGAATGGTACGCCAACAGCGTGTCGCAGAAAGTGGGCCTCAAGGCGGAATCCATACGCATACAGGTCGTGGCAAGCTGCACCGATCACAGCCGCTGTGAAAACTGCGAAAAGATGGAACAGCAGGGCGGACGCGAGACAAACGAAAGCCATGAACAAAACTGAGACCGCCGTCGGTAACTTCCGGTTTGAAATCTCGCTGCTGGAAGACATCTTCCGCCGCGACAGGGACGACCCGCGCACAATCGAAGTGCTGGCCAACCTTTACACCGTGACCGGCCAGATCGAAAAGGGACTCGAACTGGACCGGCGGCACATTGCGCTGGAGCCGAAAAATCCCTCGGCCTACTACAACTGCGCGTGCAGCCTGAGCCTGTCCGGCCAGATCGACGAAGCCTTCGAGAAACTGAAGACGGCGCTGGACATGGGCTTTGAAAGCGTGGACTGGATGCACAAGGACCCGGACCTCGAAGCCCTGCGCGACGATCCGCGCTGGATGAAACTTCCCGTGGAACAGGATGCGGGCGCCGAGGACTGAGGCGCAGGCGTTGTCGAGTCCTGACCATCGCCGCGCAAGGATTACTCAATGACCGGGGCCCGCTACTCCGGCAAGGGCTTGAATCCGTAATCGGACCAGATGCGCGTCGCAATGGCCTCGGCGTTCTCCACGGATGCCACCGCCCCGGCGTATTCCCGCGCGCGCCCCGGCTGAAAGAACCGGTATATCCGGGACTTGCGGATTGCCACATCGAGACTGAGCCGATCCACCGTCCTTTGCAGTTTCACAGGCCCGCCCGCCCATTCGCAGGCTTTGTCGAACAAGGTGTTGGCCGCGTGCCGTTGAAATATCGACGGCTTGTCAAACCAAGGCTTGTGCGGCCCAACATAGTGATAATTCGCCGGCCCGTCCATCGACGCGAGCGCAGAACAGTTGTGAATGGTCAGCACGTAATTGCCGCTGCCCGGGACCTCGCGCCAGTTCTTATGGAACACGATGTTCAGCATGGTCTGATCTCCCAGTTTGAAACCCTGCGCCTTCTCCATCATGGCGTCGATTTCGGCAGCCTGCGCCGAGCCGCGCCACAGGGCCGCGTTCAAGCCGATCACCCCGGCGTTGAAATAGCCGCTCCTGCGTTCCGAACGGGGCAGACGCTTACTCGCGTCGTGGTCCCGGCGGATAACCTTCAGCGGGTCCAGCACGGCGGTGATGACGGAAGTCTCGTCAAAGGCCTCCCAGAACATTTCCACGCCCGCCAGACACAGCACATCGCTGTCCAGATATATGAAACGGTCAACGTCAAGAATCGACGGGACGATAAGCCGCGCATACGTCAGATACGAACCCCGCCGGATCGGGAGTCTTGCAAGCAGGGCCTCCGGGGGGACGAGGCGCTTGAGCGCGACGCCGATCCCCTTCTGCGCGGCGATAAGCTCCAGCTTGCGCCCGAGCAACTCCAATTCCTGATCGCTCAGACCACCGTCGAGGACATGCACCTCGTAATTGTAACGACCGCTCGCACTGGCGAGGGCCGAAGTCAGGGCCACCAGCAGACCGGAGAAAAAACGTGAGTTGGCGGCAGATACAAGGTGAAGCGTGTTCATGATTGATCAGGCATGTTGCTGCGCGAAAACCGTCCATCAGCACAAGCGCTCCACGGGCAAGTCGGGAACATGCCATGAGAACCTTGCACGGCTATCGCGTGGGAGAAGCTGAAAAACGTGCACAACAATCGTGCCTTCATGCAATAAGACAATAGATTACGCTGGGGGCGAAAAGAAAAAACGCCCTAATTGCGGCTTGTTTCCGTCGCCTTCAGAGGCAAGATTGCGCAGGACCGGCCCGGCACCTTGTCCGGCAGGGCATGTCATAACGCAGTCATGGCCACAGCACCCAGTTACCAGCCGCAAGTCTTCGAACCCCTTGGGGAGGAAGCCCCCCTGTCCGCCCTTCAGGAGGAAATCCTCGACCTGAAGCGGCGGCGCAACGCCGTCATACTCGCGCACAACTACCAGATAGAGCCGATCCAGCGCATTGCGGACTATCTGGGCGACTCGCTGGGCCTGTCCTATCAGGCGGCGGAGGCGAAGGCGGACGTGATCCTTT
Source organism: Opitutales bacterium (assembly GCA_041652375.1). Classification (GTDB taxonomy): domain Bacteria; phylum Verrucomicrobiota; class Verrucomicrobiia; order Opitutales; family Oceanipulchritudinaceae; genus Verruco-01. The sequence goes on from JBAZHO010000026.1 coordinate 6,040, forward strand.
TCTGCGGCGTGCATTTCATGGCCGAGACGGCCAAGATCGTCAGCCCGTCAAAAATTGTGCTCCTGCCCGACATGGACGCGGGCTGCTCGCTGTCGGACTCCTGCCCGGCGGAAAAACTCCGCGCCTACAAGGAAAAGAACCCCAACCTTTACGTCGTCGCCTACATCAACTGCTCCGCCGCCGTAAAGGCCGAAAGCGACGTCATCTGCACCAGCGGCAACGCGCACAAGATCGTCTCCAAAGTGCCCGAGGACCGCGAAATCCTCTTCGTGCCGGACCAGAACCTCGGCCAGTGGGTGATGCGCCAGAGCGGACGCAGGATGCGTCTGTGGCCGGGCAGTTGTTACGCGCACGTCCTTTTCACGGCGCAGACGCTGAACCGCCTCAAGGACGAATTCCCCGGAGCGCCCGTGGTCGCGCACCCGGAATGCACGCAGGCCGTGCGCGACATCGCGGACATCGTGTGCTCCACGGAAAGAATGGTCGCCTTCTGCAAGGAAAGCGCGGCGGACACCTTCATAATTGCGACGGAGACGGGCATGATACACCGCCTGCGCCGCGAGCTTCCCGGCAAGCGCTTCGTCGCCGGACCCACGGCGAACTGCGCCTGCAACGAATGCCGCTACATGAAGATGAACACCCTCGAAAAAGTGCGGGCCGCCCTGCTCGACATGAACCCCCGCATCGAGATGCCCGAAGACATCCGCGCGCGAGCTGAAATGCCCATCCGCCGCATGCTAGAATGGTCCAGATAAGGAAAACCTGCCCCCGGCGATAAGGTAAATTGCCTATAATTTCTTGACTCTCCAAAAAATCATTCAAGACTGGATTCTCCCCCCAAAATAATCCCCGCCATGAAAAAATACCTCGCCCTCGCCTGCGCCCTTATAACTCCCGGTCTGCTTTTTTCCGCCGAAAAACCCGACGGCGTTCTTGGAACCAATATGGTATCGGTCAGCGCGCTGTATTCCAACATAGACCTTGATTATTACGACAGCGGCGATCTGGACTTCGCTGGCATCGACATAACGATGAATCAGAATCTCGCCAAGACGAAGAGCTGCGGCGTGGATCTGAACATGTCGTACGCCTACATGACCAACCAGAACTACACGAACGAGATATCCATGGACTCGCGTCAGTTCATCCTCGGAGCCACCATTTACAGGGACGGCATGATCTCTCCCTTCTTCCGTCCCATCGTCGGCTACGTAAACGAGAAAGTCGAAGGTGCCGGTATCGGGTCGGAGACGGCCGACACTTGGATTTACGGCGGACAGATCGGCGTGGAACTGCACCTGATGCGTGGCTTGTCGCTGACGCCCATCGTCGGCTACTACAACGGCTCGGACGACAACTACACGAGCGAAACGATAGTCGGCCTCGGCGCGAACTACTGGTTCGGCGAACATCTCGGAATGCTCGGCAGCGTGGAATACAGCAATCAGGAACACATATCCGAGATCGACTTTTCCTTGGGCATGGCCATGCATTACTAGGGATACGAAACAACCTTTCAGAAAACGCGGGCGGAAACGTCCGCGTTTTTTTGCGCCCCGTTCCCGCGCGGCTAAGGCGGAAACCGTGGTAGGCGGACAGGGATTCGAACCCTGAACCAATGGCTTAAAAGGCCACTGCTCTACCGTTGAGCTATCCGCCCACCTAGGAATACCTGCATAAACAAGTCCGAGCACGCTGCCCCGAAAATCCGAAACTGTCAAGTCCGTGCGCGGGGCGAAGCGTCGGCAAAATGGCCGCGCAAAGCGTGGAAATGTTCTGCAAAAGGCACGAACTGCGGGGCGGCGCGAAAAATTCTTCTTGAAAAAGTCCGTTTCTGGCCGTTGTTTCCAATACTTAGATGAATCGCATCGACCAGAACACTTTCAAGTCCGCCGCCTTTATGTCCGGCTCGCGGATCTCTGGTCTTGTACTCGTAGCGGTAGATGTAGTAGGCCCAAATCCGGCTCGTCTCTAGCTGCGCGCATTCATTCGCCCAACACAAGGAAACGACCGGAACACACTCCGGGCGGTCGCTCCGCTTGCGCAATTTTCAAACCTCTCACTTTTCAAACACCAGCTTCAGAAAGATAAACGTCATGCAAACAGAAACCATAGCCCGTCAGATCCGCACCACCAGCGACCCCATGCCCATGAAAGGAGCGGATATCATCGTCCGCGCACTGGAGCGCGAGGGCGTGGACCACGTCTTCGCCTACCCCGGCGCGGCCACGATGGAAATCCATCACTCGCTGCTGCGCTCGGCGCAAATCCGCACCATCCTGCCCCGGCACGAGCAGGGCTGCGGCTTCATGGCGCACGGCTATGCCCGCAGCACGGGCCGCACGGGCGTCTGCATGGTCACGAGCGGACCGGGCGCGACGAACCTCGTCACCTGCATTGCGGACGCGTGGATGGACTCGATCCCGCTGGTCGCTTTCACCGGACAGGTCACGCAGGACAAGATCGGCAAGACGGCATTTCAGGAAACGGACGTCTTTGGCATGACCCTGCCCATCTGCAAGCACAACTACCTGTGCACGCGCACGGAGGACCTGCCCCGCATCATCAAGGAGGCCTTTTACATAGCCAACAGCGGACGGCCCGGTCCCGTCGTCATCGACATGCCCAAGGACGTCCAGCTCGGCTATGCTGCGATTGACTGGGATGCGGTTGCGATCGACCTGCCCGGCTACAAGCCCTATCACGAGGCCCCGGACGGCGAGCTGATCGAGGCCCTGAACATGATTTCGGCCAGCAAGCGGCCCGTGCTCTACATCGGCGGCGGCATCATCTCCGGCAAGGCGGACAAGGAACTGCTGGCATTCGCGGAAATGACGGGCATCCCGGTCGCGTACACCCTGATGGGCGTCGGCGCGTTCCCGGACAATCACCCGCAATCCCTGCGCTGGTTCGGCATGCACGGCGGCGTTGCGGGCAACTGGGCCGTTCACGAGTGCGACCTGCTGATCGCCGTCGGCGCGCGCTTCGACGACCGCATCACGGGCGTCATTAAGACCTTCGCCCCGTCCGCGAAAATCATCCACATCGATCTGGACAAGAGCGAGCACAACAAGAACAAGGTCGTCAACCTGCCCATACACAGCGACGCGAAGTACGCCCTTGCCCGCATGTGCGAACTGGCCGCGCGGCACGGCTTCGAGAAGCCCGAAATCTCCGAATGGGAGACGAAGGTTTACGGCTGGCGCGAGGAGTATCCCTTCACCTACGACGAAAGCCCCTTCATTCAGGCCCAGCACGCCATCGCGGAACTGAACCGGCAGGTCAAGGGCGAGGCGATCATCACAACCGGCGTCGGCCAGCATCAGATGTGGGCCGCGCAGTTCTGCACCTTCGACAAGCCGCGCAGCTTCGTTTCGAGCCTCGGTCTGGGCACGATGGGCTTCGGCCTGCCCGCCGCGCTGGGCGCGAAAATCGCGCACCCGGAGCGTCAGGTCGTCGATATCGACGGCGACGGCTCCTTCACCATGAACATGCAGGAACTGGCCACGGCGGTCATGGAGAAGATCCCCGTCAAGATCATGCTGATGAACAACCAGCACCTCGGCATGGTCATGCAGTGGGAGGACATTCTGTATCACGGAAAACGAGCCAATACTATTCTGTGCGACCCGGAAAACCTCGGCGGCCCGGCGAACCCGACGGCGATCTACCCGCACTGGTGCAAGATTGCCGAAGGCTTCGGCGTCCGGTCCCGCCAAGTCATCCGCAAGGAGGACCTGCAAGGCGCGATAGAGGAGATGCTCGCCAGCGAAGGCCCCTTCCTGCTGGAAGTCATAGTCCCATACACAGAGCACGTCATGCCCTTCATCCCGGCGGGCAAGTCCGCCAAAGACATCATGATCCGCACACCCAAAGAGTAAACACCAAGGAATTCATAACCACAGATTTTCACAGATAAAATCACAACTCTTTGTTTCTTAATAATCTGTGGATAAAAAATTCTTTCTGGAATTTCTTCCAATCCGCGTAATCTGCGGACAACCCTCTTCTCTTAATCGTATCTTCCCGCGCGGATTAAGGAATTGTCCCAAAGGGAAAAATCTGGTTCCATGTAAGTTCCGACCAAACAGTCAGCACAAAAGCCATGCAGAACAACCCAGCCACCCAAAGCAAAACCAGCTCGGCAATAGAGCCGATACGCGGCGCAGACCTGATAGTCCGCTGCCTCGAACGCGAGGGTGTGGACCACGTTTTCGCGTATCCGGGCGGCGCGTCGATGGAGATTCATCAGGCGCTGACCCGCTCCAAACAGATTCGCACCATCCTGCCCCGCCACGAACAGGGCGCGGGCTTCATGGCGCACGGCTATGCGCGCTCCACCGGCAAGACCGGCGTGTGCATGGTGACGAGCGGACCCGGCGCGACGAACCTCGTCACCTGCATCGCGGACGCGTGGATGGACTCCATCCCAATGGTCGCCATCACCGGACAGGTGACGCAGAACTTCATCGGCAAGACGGCCTTTCAGGAGACGGACGTCTTCGGCATGACGCTGCCCGTCTGCAAGCACAGCTACCTCGTCCTGAAGCACGAGGACCTGCCCCGCGTCATCAAGGAAGCCTTTTACGTGGCCAACAGCGGACGGCCCGGACCCGTCGTGATCGACATTCCCAAGGACGTGCAGCAGAAGGTCGCCGCCGTTGATCTGGAGAATGTCCAGATGAACCTGCCCGGCTACCGGCCATACTGCGAAGCCACGGATTCGGAACTGCTCATGGCCCTGAACATGATTCAGGCCAGCCGCAAGCCCGTGTTCTACATAGGCGGCGGCATCATCTCCGCCAAGGCAACGGAAGAGATGAAGGCGTTCGCGGAAATGACGGGCATCCCGGTAGCCTACACCCTGATGGGCGTGGGCGCGTTCCCGGACAACCATCCGCAGTCCCTGCGCTGGTTCGGCATGCACGGCGGCGTCGCGGGCAACTGGGCCGTTCACGAGAGCGATCTGCTCATCACGCTGGGCGCGCGCTTCGACGACCGCATCACAGGCGTGGTCCGCACCTTTGCGCCCGAGGCCAGAATCATACACGTCGATCTGGACAAGAGCGAGCACCAGAAGAACAAGGTCGTGGAGCTGCCCATACACAGCGACGTGAAGTATGCGCTTGTCCGCATGATGGAACTGGCGAAGGCCCACGGTTTCGAGAAGCCCGAAATCAGCGAGTGGACGCAGCGGGTCTATGGCTGGCGCGAGAAGTATCCCTTCATCTACGACGAAAGCCCGCACATCCAGAGCCAGCACGCCATCAGCGAACTGAACCGTCAGGTAAAGGGCGAGGCGATCATCACCACCGGCGTGGGCCAGCATCAGATGTGGGCCGCGCAGTTCTGCACCTTCCACAAGCCGCGCAGCTTCATCTCCAGCCTCGGTCTGGGCACGATGGGCTTCGGCCTGCCATCCGCACTGGGCGCGAAGATCGCCAACCCGGACCGCACAGTCGTGGACATCGACGGCGACGGCTCCTTCACGATGAACGTGCAGGA
>JBAZHO010000027.1:0-11291 GCA_041652375.1 Opitutales bacterium
CGTCCCTACCCTAGGATTAAGAATATCAATGCGATAACCGTCTTAAAGGTAGGGACGGCTCTCCGAGCCGTCCCTACCCCTAAGACGTTGATGCACAATCTGTTGGTAGGGACGCCTCTCCGAGGCGTCCGCGGCGTGTGCATACGTCGGTTGCCCCGTTTCCTTGCCAGATTAGGTTTCTATTTCGGGAAACTTTTGGCACTCGCAATAATCAATCGGGCCTTAATGTTCGCGTAAAACAAACGCGCCCCGGCTTGACGGCGGGGCGCGGATGAACGGCTTGCGACCGGCTCTATCCGGCTCTCAGAACGGTCTTTATTAGCTCTATGGCGTCGAGCACGTTCTTGCGGCTGTTGAAGGCGCTGAAGCGGATATGGCCCTCGCCGCAGCGTCCGAAGCCGGAGCCGGGGGTGCAGACCACGCCCGCGTCGTTCAGCAGGCGGTCGAAGAAGGCCCAAGAGTCCCCGCCGGGGCGCAGCCAGAGATACGGACTGTTCACGCCGCCCACGCAGGGCACGCCGACGCTTCCGATGGCTTCGCGCACGAGGCGTGCGTTTTCGAGGTAGAAGTCCAGCAGCGCCTTGACCTGCGCCTTGCCTTCGGGGGAGTAAATGGCCGCCGCCGCGCGCTGCACGGGATACGAGAGGCCGTTGAAACGGGTGGACTGACGGCGCATCCAGAGGGCGTGCATGCTGTGCATGTCGCCTCTGGCGTCGGGCATCTTCAGGCCGCGCGGGATTACGGCGAAGGCGGCGCGCGCCCCGGTGAAGCCCGCCGTTTTTGAGAAACTGCGGAACTCTATGGCCACTTCCTTCGCGCCTTCGATCTCGTAGATCGAGCGGGGGATTTCGGGATCGCGCACGAAGGCTTCGTACGCGGCGTCGAAGAGCAGCAGCGCCCGGTTTGCGCGGGCGTAGTCCACCCATGCCTGAAGCTGCGCCCGCGTGGCCACGGCTCCCGTCGGGTTGTTCGGAAAGCATAGGTACACCACGTCCACGGCCTCCTTCGGCGGCTCGGGCACGTAGCCGTTCTGCGCCGTGCTGTCGAGGTACACGAGGCCCTCGTAGCGTCCGTCGCGGAAGGGACCGGTGCGGCCCGCCATCACGTTGGAATCCACATACACGGGATAGACTGGGTCCGGCACAGCGATTCTGACCTTGTCGGAAAACAGTTCCTGTATGCTGCCCGTGTCGCACTTCGCGCCGTCGGAGAGGAAGATTTCGTCCGGGCCGATGTCCGCGCCCCGCGCCTGAAAGTCGTTGCGGGATATGGCGTCGCGCAGGAAATAGTAGCCCTCGTAGGGACCGTAGCCCATGAACGTGTCGCGCTGGCCCAGATCGTTCACGCCTTCGTTAAAGGCCTTCAGGCAGGCCGCGGGCAGCGGCTCTGTGACGTCGCCGATGCCCATCTTTATGACCGGGCGACCGGGATTGCGGTCCTGAAATGCCTGCACGCGGCGGGCGACTTCGGCAAACAGATAGTTTCCGGCTATCTTCGTGTAGTTGTCGTTGATCTGGAACATGGGGAAAGCATCCTTGAAGTGGGCGGGCGTTTTGAGAGTAAGCAAAGGTCCGGCCTTCGCGCAAGGCCGCTTGGCACGCACGAGTCCACGCGCCGCATTTTATCGCCGTTTCATTCTCTTTACCTTGTGATCAAGCAGGTTTTATGGATATAATCCAATATAAGGCGAATGCTTTATCGAACGTTATGCAAGTAATAAAGAACGTCAAGGAAATGCAGGCCACGGCAGCGGCCCTGCGCGCCGAAGGCAAGAGAATCGCCTTTGTGCCTACGATGGGCTTTCTGCACGCCGGGCATCTGAGCCTGATAGACAAGGCGCGGGTCAACGGCGACGTGGTGGTGGTGTCGATTTTCGTCAACCCCACGCAGTTCGGCCCATCCGAAGATCTGGATACCTACCCGCGCAATATCGAGCGCGACTTGCAGTCCTGCGAGAACTGCGGGGTCGATTTCCTGTTCGTGCCGCCGACGTCGGAGATGTATCCGAACGGCTACTCCACTTACGTCAACGAAGAGAGCCTGAGCATGCCGCTTTGCGGGAAGTCCCGCCCGGCCTTCTTCCGGGGCGTCTGCACGGTGCTTGTGAAGCTGTTCAACATCGTGCGTCCGCACGTGGCCGTGTTCGGGCAGAAGGATGCCCAGCAGGCCGCCGTCGTGAAGCACATCGTGGAAGATCTGAACTTCGAGATCGAGATTCTGATCGGGGCCACCGTGCGCGAGGCGGACGGGCTGGCGATGAGTTCGCGCAATTCCTACCTGAAGCCCTTCCAGCGCAAGGACGCCATCCGCATCTATCAGGCCATCCAGAAAGGCGTGGCGATCTACGACAGCGGCATCGACAATCTGGATCGCATTCTGGCGGAGATCATACACTACATTTCGGAAATCCGTCGTCTGCGCGTGATATACGTGCAGGCCGTGGACATGGACACGATGAAGCCGCTGCGCAAGGTCGAGAAGGGCCGCACGCTAATAGCCTGCGCCGTCTGGTGCGACGAGATCCGCCTGATCGACAACATCATGCTCTAGCTCAAGGGAGCGTACGGTCTGGTCCAAACCGGAATGGCTCTTTGCTCCGACGAGTTTAAAGTGGTTTCGATCAACATCTGGACGTTTCCCCATAGCGCCAAAGGCGCGCCATGAGAAAGCCCCGGGTGGAGCGAAGCGGAACCCGGGGAATGCGCCCCAATATTATCCAAGCGCTGAAAGCGCGGCATGATCGCACGGTTATGCCGCGCTTACAGCGCTTGTTACGTTTTTTATAATCATTACCCGGGGTTGCGTGCTCCGCACTTACCCCGGGCTATCTCATGCCGCGCCTACAGCGCTCAGAATGTCCACATATTGATCGAAACCGCTATAAAGCGCGGGCATCCCGGATGGGCGGGTTGAAACTTCGCGCGGCTTGTGCGCCCCTACTCCGCGCCGCCGAGGCCGAACATGGCGTCCACGTAGCCGTCCACGCTGAAGGGCTGGAGGTCTTCGGGCTGTTCGCCTAGGCCTACGAAGTATATCGGCAGACGCATTTCGCGGTATATGCCCACTAGCGCCCCTCCCCTGCTCGTGCCGTCGAGCTTGGTGATGACCAGCCCGGTCAGGTCGAACTGTTTGTGGAATACGCGGGCCTGCTCGATGGAATTGGTCCCGATGGAGCCGTCGAGCACGAGCCAGCGGTGATGCGGCGCGGCGGGGTCGCGCTTCTGGAGCACGCGGCGAATCTTGTCCAGCTCGCCCAACAGATTGTGCTTGGTGTGCAAGCGGCCCGCAGTGTCTAGTATCAGCACGTCGCGGCCTCGTTTCGCGGCGGCTTCGTAGGCGTCATAGGCCACGGAGGCCGAATCTGCGCCGCTCTGGCTGGCGACCAGTTCCAGCTTGAGCCGGTCGCACCACGCGCGGAGCTGTTCGTTCGCGGCGGCGCGGAAGGTGTCGCACGCGCCCACGATGACGCTCCTGCCGTCCTGCTGGAACATGTATCCGAGCTTGGCCGCCGTGGTGGTCTTGCCGGAGCCGTTCACGCCGATCAGGGCGATCACTTCGGGCTTCGCCTCAAAGGCGGCCAGCCGTCCTTCGGACCCGGCAAGCACGCGGCGCAGCACTTCGGCCCCGATGCGGGCCGCGTCCTGCCCGCGCAGGTCCTTCTCCTTGCGGAAGGCTTCCCGGATGCGGTCGAGGATTTCCGTTGCGGTTTCCACGCCGATATCGGCCCCGTACAGGGCTTCCTCAAGCGTGTCGATGTCCTCCCTCGAGAGCGTCTTGCCGCTGAACAGGCCGCCGACAAGGCCGAACGCCTTGTAGAACGTCGGCGTCGTGCGCTTGAGCCCCTTTTTGAACCTGTCGAAAAAACTTCTCATATGCCCCGCCACAATCAAGGCCGTTTTCCAGCGCCCTTGCGAGTCGTTATAGCGTTTTTCAAAAGTCCGCCGAAATACCAGAAGAAGAGTTTATCCGCAGATTACACGGATTACACGGATTGGAAGAAACGAGGAGAAGAATTTTTAACCGCAGATAAGCAGGGATAAAACAGGGATTGGAAAATCAGAACGTCTTCTTTTTCAATAATCTGCGTAAATCCCTGCTTATCTGCGGATAAAATTCTGGGTTTCTTCGTTTGTTTTGGAAATCAGGACAGTCCCGAAGGGACGACCTGTGACAGCCCGGCGGCGGAGCGAAGCGGAACCCCGGGAAACGACGGAATCATATAGCGATTGCCAAAAGTTTCCCCAAATAGAAACCTAATCTGGCAAGGAAACGGGACAAGCGACGTATGCACACGCTGCGGACGCCTCGGGGAGGCGTCCCTACCTAAGATTAAAAATATCAATGCGATAACCGTCTTAAAGGTAGGGACGGCTCTCCGAGCCGTCCGGTGAGGCACGCGTTCGTCCTGCGGTTTCAAATTGGCCGACTTTTGGCAACCGCTATACAAGTCAGGGGCGGACTTTCGATGGCTTGTTGCGCGGGCATCGGAATTCCCTTTCTTTCCGCGCTTTCCCTTTTGCGCGGCATGGCTTAACATGACTCTCGATTACGTATCCGTAACGACCTGACAGGACACTTTTATGGCAACACCGGAGTTTATTTATCAGGACACCTTCCCGCTGGGCAAGGACGACACAGAATACCGCCTTCTTTCCAAGGACTACGTTTCAGTAGCCGAGTTCGAGGGCAAGGAAATGCTCAAGGTTCAGCCCGAGGCGCTGACTTTGATCGCTCAGGAGGGCTTTCACGACATTGCCTTCTTCCTGCGCACCAAGCACATCGAACAGGTCGCCGCGATACTGGCGGACCCGGAGGCTTCCGAGAACGACCGCACCGTGGCCCTCACGATGCTGCGCAACGCCGAGGTGTCCGCCAAGGGCGTGCTGCCTTTCTGTCAGGACACGGGCACGGCCATCATCATGGGCAAGAAGGGCCAGCGGGTCTGGACCGGGGCCGACGACGCCGAGGCGCTTTCCAAGGGCGTTTACAACACCTACACGGGCGACAACCTGCGCTATTCGCAGGCCGCGCCGCTGGACATGTTCAAGGAAAAGAACACCGGCACGAACCTGCCCGCGCAGATCGACCTCTACGCCACCAAGGGCGACGAGTACAAGTTCCTTTTCGTGGCCAAGGGCGGTGGTTCAGCCAACAAAACCTACTTTTATCAGGAGACAAAAGCACTGCTGGTACCCGGCAAGCTGGAATCTTTCCTCGTGGAGAAGATGGGCACGCTCGGCACCGCCGCCTGCCCGCCCTACCACATCGCCATCGTCATCGGCGGCACGAGCGCGGAGACCTGCCTCAAGACGGTCAAGCTGGCCAGCACCAAGTATTATGACGAGTTGCCCACAAGCGGCAACGAGCATGGCCGCGCCTTCCGCGACTTGGAGCTTGAGGAGCGCCTTCTGGCCTACTCCCGCCAGCTCGGCTACGGAGCGCAGTTCGGCGGCAAGTATTTCGCCTTGGACGTGCGCGTGTTGCGCCTGCCGCGCCACGGCGCGAGCTGCCCGGTGGGTCTGGGCGTGTCCTGTTCGGCGGACCGCAACATGAAGGCGAAGATAAACAAGGACGGCATCTGGCTGGAAAAGCTGGATCTGAACCCCGGTCGCTTCATCCCCGAAGAGCTACGCGAGGCCGGTGAGGGCGACGCTGTGAAGATCAATCTGGACCGTCCGATGAAGGACATTCTGGCCGAACTGAGCCGGTATCCGGTCAAGACGCGTCTTTCGCTGTCGGGCACAATCATCGTGGCCCGCGACACCGCGCACGCCAAGCTGAGCGAGCGCATCATGAACGGCGAGGGCCTGCCGCAGTATTTGAAGGATCACCCGGTGTATTACGCAGGTCCCGCCAAGCAGCCCATCGGCAAGCCGTCCGGCAGCTTCGGCCCGACAACCGCGGGGCGCATGGACAGCTACGTGGGCATGTTCCAGAAGGAGGGCGGCTCGATGATCATGATAGCAAAGGGCAACCGCTCGCAGGCCGTCACGGACGCGTGCAAGACCTACGGCGGCTTCTACCTCGGCAGTATCGGCGGACCCGCCGCGCTGCTGGCGGAGAACAACATCAAGAAGGTGGAGCTTCTCGAATACCCAGAGCTGGGCATGGAGGCGATCTGGAAGATCCATGTGGTCGATTTCCCGGCGTTCATCCTCGTGGACGACAAGGGCAACGACTTCTTTGCCGAGATACGCGACACCTGTTCCAAGTGCGTAATCGGCATAGCCTCCGGCAGGATCTAAAGCAGTTGCCAAAAGTTTCCCGAAATAGAAATCCAATCTGTCGATGAATCGGGCCGACTGACGTATGGGCACACCCCGGACGCCTCGGAGAGGCGTCCCTACCAACAGATTGCGCATCAACGTCTTAGGGGTAGGGACGGCTCTCCGAGCCGTCCGCGAGGGGCACGCGTTCATCCTGCGGCATCAAATTGGCCGACTTATGGCAATCGCTATAAATGGAGCGCCTGCCCCGCGCAGCCGCAGCCAGTATGAGGCTTTTCCAAGCCGCCCGCCCCTGTTCCGGGACGTGCGGCTTTTTTGCGCCCGCGTCGCCAGTCCGCAACGGTGGGGAAAAGCGCCTGTAAAATACCACTTCCAATTCCCGCGCAAACGGCGCATCATCATCGGTCATGAAAAAGATTCAGTCTCTGCTGCTCATGGCAATGCTCATGGCGTTCCAGACATTGGGTGCCAGTCAGTCCGGCACGCTTTTTGAAGCCGACAAGGCCGACATGAAGAATATTGCCCTATGGAACGACACGTATTTTCAGGCATACGAGATCGTCTTTCTCGACCCCACTCAGATCACATGGAAGACGCCCCTGCCCAAGAATGGGGAGAAATTCTCTTCATCTGAACACGGCACCGTGCCCGACCTTTACGCGGAAATAACGATGCACGGAGTCATAATGGAATACAAATCCGGTGGTTTCGACCTGAACGGCTACCGGCACTACAAGTTCGTCGAAGGCAAGGGCATCGTGGACGACTAGGCGCGCGCACCGTCAGATGAAGCCCATGAGCTTCCACACGACGTACTCCAAGGGCCAGAGAAGCAACACGGTGAACAGGGCGATCAGCAGCACGACGCGGCTGGACTCGCGCAGCGGCAGGTCCATCATCCGCAGGCCCACGAGCAGGGGCGCTGTCTGAAATGGGAAGATTACAGTCGAAAAGCCCAGCACCTGCGTCATCAGCACCGCGCTGACGGACATGCCGCTGGCTTCGGCCAGATGCTGCGCCAGCGGCGTGAGCACGGCGGGGATGCCCGGCGTTGTGCAGATCGGGCCCATGATGGTGGACAGCAGTCCGAGCAAGCTGAAGTTGCCAAAGGATGCCCCGTGCGACAGGGGCAGCACGGTCAGCAGCGCATCCGCAATTTTCGCCCCCATACCCGACGCGTGGACAATCGCGCCGATGCTGATGATGGCCGCAACGTAGAACAGAGAGCCGAGATTCAGCTCACGAATGGACTTCTGAGGGTCCAGCACGCCGATGCCGGGAAGGAGGCAGACAATCGCGCCCACCATGCCCACCCACGCGGGCGAAATGCCGTGCCATGCGTCCGTACACCACATGACGAGGCATAGCCCCAGCACCAGCGCCACGCGTATCTCTTCCTTGCTCCATGCTCGGCGCGTTTCACCGGAAGCAAGCGCCGCGCGGGGCAGCCTTGCCGCGATGTCCCGCGTGCCTGACGACCGGTACATCAGCCCTACCACCACGGCGATCAACACCGCCTGAAGCAGGCCAAGGACCGGAAAGTGTAAAGCCAGATAGTGCCCGTAATTCGGCATGGGCAGATGCATGGCCTCCGCCGCGCCCGCGAGCACCATGTTCGGGATGTTTGCGGGCAGGATGCTCATCGCGGGCAGAAATGTGGACAATGTGCCCGTCAAAACGATGCCGGTAAAAGCACGCGTGCCCGCCACATGCCCAAGACGGCGCGCAAAACCCTGAAAAATCGGCAGCATCAGCAGCACGCGGCCCATCGCGGACGGCATCAGAAAGGCCATGAACAGGCCCAACGCCGCCGCGCCGCCAAGTTCCGCAGCCCGTCCCTCGGGAATCCAGCGCACGAAATAACCTGCTATGCGTTCTCCGAGATTGGTTCTGGTAACCGCCTGCCCAAGAAACATGCCCGCGAGAATCAGCCAGAAGGCCGCCGAAGAAAATCCTGAAAAAACCTCCACCGCCGTGCCTGCGTGCAGCAACATGCAGAGGGTGAAAAAAATGAGCGCCGTGACGTATTCCGGCCACAACCCGGAGGCCAGAAGCGCCACAGTCAACGCCACCAGAGCCGGAACCGGGCCCATACCGGGCATCAGCAAGGCGGCTGCCCCTGCGGCGACAATTGGCACAGCGGCCATCCACGGCACATTCTTGATCCTGAGGTTCATGAAGGGACGATATTTGAACAGCACCCTGCTTATTGTCGAGCCTGCGGCGAAAACAACACCTTCATGCGGGCGCTTCTTGCCTCAAACTTGATCTCTTCAAACATCAAGGCACAATCTCGTTTGTCCAAAGCCCAATTTTGCGTTTAAATAAGTGCGATGAGCGGCATCAACGACTTCCCCGGCAGCTACGCGCGTTCGCGCTTTGTCTCGCTGCGCCGCGAAAGCCGCGCCGTGAGCATCGGCTCCCTGCGCGTGGGCGGGGGCAGCCCCGTGGCCGTGCAGAGCATGACCAACACGAACACGCTGGACCCGCGCGGCACGGTCAGGCAGTGCGTCGCCCTTGCGGAGGCCGGATGCCACATCGTGCGCGTCACGGCCCCGAACATCGCGGCGGCGAGGGTGCTTGCCGAGATCAGGAGCGAATTTTCCGACGCCGGTTACTGGAACGTGCCCCTTGTGGCCGACATTCACTTTCTGCCCGCCGCCGCGATGGAGGCCGCGCTGCACGTGGAGAAGGTGCGCATCAACCCCGGCAACTACGCGGACCGCAAGCTGACGGAGGCCCGCGCATACACCGACGCCGAATACGCCGAACAGCTTGAGCGGCTGCACGACGCGGTGAGCCCGCTGGTCCTGCGCTGCAAGGAGCTTGGCCGCGCGATTCGCGTGGGCGTGAACCACGGTTCGCTGTCGGACCGCGTGATGAACCGCTACGGGGACAGCCCGGCGGGCATGTGCGAGAGCGCGATGGAATTTCTGCGCATCTGCGAGGACCACGGCTTCCGCGACATCGTGGTGTCCATGAAGGCGTCGAACCCCAAGGTCATGATCGAGGCCACGCGCATGATGGCGGCCCGCATGGACGCCGAGGGCCTGAACTACCCGCTGCACCTTGGCGTGACCGAGGCCGGAGGCGGCGAGGACGCCCGCGTGAAAAGCGCGCTGGGCATAGGCACGATGCTGCGCGACGGGCTGGGCGACACGATCCGCGTGTCCCTGACGGAGGACCCCGTGGCGGAGGTTCCGGTGGCGCTGGCCCTTGCGCGGGAGGCCGTGAAGACATGGGCCGCAGCGGACAACGCGGACCTGCGCAGACATGCCGAGCATCAGATCGACTCCATAGACCCCTATTCCTACCGCCGCCGCGAGAGCCTGCCCGTTCGGCTGGGTCCGGACGTCGTTGCCGGGGCCGGGGGACTGCCCCGCGTGGTCCTGCGCTCAAAACACGGCCCGTCCGGGGCCGCGAAGACGCTGGCCGCGCTAAAGGCATGGCATAAAAAGGCCCCGAAGATGCGGGCCGAGGCCCTGATCCTGCCCATTTCCTCCACGGAAGAAGCCGCCGCCATGCCTGCCGCGCTGGACATGCTCGCGTGCGAAGCGCCTTACGTTTTCGCGGAACTGAGCAGTTCGGACAAGATGCCCCTTTCGCAACTTCTAACCGCGTTGCCGGAATCGCTGAACGGGGACTCCTTCGCCCTGCTCTGCTCGCCGGAGAACTCCGCCGAACTTGAGGACGCGATGGAGCGGGCCGAAACGCTGTCCTGCGCCCTCGCGCTGGACCTTGCGCCCGCCGCGCTGACAAACCTGCTGCCCGCTCTGGAAAAAGCGGATCAGAACCGCCTGATCTTCACCACTTCCCGGCCCTTCCCGCCCCTGCACCCCGCCGGACAGTACCGCATGCTGGCGGAAACCCTGCTCCGCGCCGGGATCAAAAGCCCGCTCTGGATTCGCCACACTACGGCCATATTTGACGACCTACACGGAGGCGACCCTGCCGACGACGCGACGCTGATGATGGACGCGGCGATCCTGATCGGCGGCCTGCTCTGCGACGGGCTGGGCGACATGGTATCCGTGGAAAGCTGCGCGAGCATGGAACGCGGCGCGGAAATCGCCTACGGCATACTGCAAGGCTCGCGCACGCGATCGACAAGGACGGAATACGTCGCCTGCCCAAGCTGCGGGCGCACGCTCTTCGACCTCGAAAGCACCACCGGGCGCGTCCGCGCCGCGACGGGGCACCTCGAAGGCGTGACCATCGCCGTGATGGGCTGCATCGTGAACGGACCCGGCGAAATGGCGGACGCGGACTTCGGCTACGTCGGCGGCGCTCCGGGCAGGATCAACCTCTACGTCGGGAAGAAACCCGTGCAGTTCAACATCCCATCTGATGAAGCTGTCGAACGACTTGTGGAACTTGTCAAGGCCCGGGGCAAATGGCAGGAGCCGTAAGCCGCCCGGCCCGACGACTCTCTAGCAACTATTTCGCAGCGGAAAAGCGCCTGATTGCTTTCCCAAAACCCTAAACAGTGTTTCAATAACATCATGGCCACTGAAGTTAAGGTACCCCAAATGGGCGAATCCATCACGTCGGGCATTCTTGCCGCGTGGCTCGTCAAGGACGGAGAACAGGTTTCCGTGGATCAGCCCCTCTTCTCGCTGGAAACGGACAAGGTCACGGCGGAAGGCAACGCAGCCGCGAACGGCGTGATTCGCATCAAGGTTCCCGCGGGCGAGGAAGTGGCCATCGGTCAGGTCATAGCCCTCATCGAGGAGGGCGCAGCAGCCCCCGCAGAAACACCGGCAGCCCCCGAAGCGAAGGCCGAAGCGATGCCCGCGAAGGCCGCAGAAGCCGCCCCGCAACCCGGCCCCGCCGCCCGCAAGCTGGCAGCGGAAAAGGGAGTGGACGCCGCCGCGATTCCCGGCTCCGGCAAGGATGGCCGCGCGACCAAGGGCGACATACAAGCCGCCGCCGCGAAGAAGCCGGAAGAGACCGCTAATGCAATCCCCACGCCCGTCAACGGGCAGATCACCGACGCGGTGACGCAGAAGGCCGCCCCGTCGGCTCCCGCGCCCTCCGCCCCGTCTGCCCCGGCTCCCGCGCCCT
>JBAZHO010000028.1:0-11260 GCA_041652375.1 Opitutales bacterium
CATAGCCCAGAAGCAGGGTGCTCTTCCTGTTCATCATCACCATCTTGCCGGTATCGTCGGATATGGATATCGCCAGCGGCGAGTGATCGATCAACAGGCGCAACTGGGCCTCGCTCTTGCTCAGATCTTTGGTCACGGCCTGTCGCTTGATGATATTCAGCAGCAGATAGACGATGAGCAGGGTTTGCGCGCTAAGGCCGAGGAGCAGCAGGGCGGTAAGCAGAGGGTTGCGGGTGATGAAGTTGTTCGGCTTCCAGTTCACGATGCTGCCTTCGGGCAGGGTGGATGCGGGTATGCCGAAGCGGCGCAGGGCGGGATGGCTGAAGATCCAGTTCTTTGCAGGATTTGTGCGTTCGGGCAGATCTTCGAAGCGTTCCCCGTTCATGAGCCTGAGCGCGATCTTTCCCGCCGCGCGGCCCTGTTCGGTGCCACTGTTCAAATGCCCGCCGACGACGCCGGGCGATTCGCTGTATATGTCGTTGAAAATGTAAACCGGTCCCTTCGCGCGGGCCGAAATCTCGTCGGCCAGAATTTTCGGGTCGATGAAGGACACTTCCTTGTCAACCACGTACAAGGCCAGAAGGAATGTGGTGCGCGAGTCGAACTGGTCGATGAACTGGAGCAGTTCATCCTTTGTGCAGGCGGGTGTGCGCACAATGGGCAGCATGCTTATGCTGCGGGCCTGCTCCTCAATCTGCCTCCCGATCTCCATGCCGACCTCCGTGGTGTCGGCAATCACGACGAACTGATTAGTCTCGGGATTCTGGCGCAGCGCCAGCGAGATAGTTTCCGTACCGCCCTGCGACTCGATTATGCCGCTCGTGCCGGGGTGCAGGTTTGGGTCGATGGATGGGGAATGGTTGATGCCAGAGGCCAGAATCGGCGTGTGCTCGTCCCATAGCTTCGTCGCGTAGCTTTGGGCGAACTGCAGGGCCACATCGTCGGTCGTCATGATCAGACCGAAGTCGATGCCCTTGTATTTCTGGGCCAGCATCTGGGCGAAACTGTTCTGGAACGCGGTTCCGTTGATCCGCTTCACGTCCATGAACTCGATGAAGAACTGCGTGTCGGGAAACTGGCTGCGGACTTCGTCCACGAAGGCGTCGTCCTGTATTCTAGTCCAAGAGAAGCCGGAGTGGTAGGAGTTGATTATGAGAATATGATTGTGCCCGTGACTGTACGCCGTGGCGTGCTGGGCATCGGCATAAGCCATCGCGCCCGCAAGCGATAAACACGCTTTCAGAACGAGTAAGGACTTGAATCTGCGGATGACAGTCATGAAATAGGAAAGGCTTGCCTTTGTCAGGCCGCATGCCCCGTCTGATAACGTATCGGGGGTTTACTCAATTAATTGAGGCCAGATGGGACTTGGGTATTGCATGTCTGAATGTTTTGCGGAGATTTTACGTTTGAACGGGGCTTTGTCTTCCGGGTAGGTGATGCCCATCCATTCGCCGTTGCTGCGCAGGACTTTGACGCTGGCCATGCCCCTTGCCACGGCGAAAGTCACCGCTTCGGGCAGGTAACACTCCGCGCCGCTCTGCGATACGCGTTCGGCCAGAAAGAGCTTGAAGCGCTCTTCCAGCATGGCGAACAGGGCGGGGGTGAAGCCCATCATGTTCATGGACACGGGAGTGTCCGCCGGGAGCGTTTCCCATGAATCGGCGCGAAGCGCTTCAGGCCCGGACGCGCCCATGCGGATTTTTTCCATCTCCGTTATGGACAGGAGCATTCCGTCTGGCCCGCAGCGGCATATGCCGCGCGACACCGTCCCGTGTTCGGACAGCGTGCGTCCCAGTTCGTAGGCCACCATGCAGAACCGCGCCAGTCCTGTCTGCGGCTGCGGCTTCAGGAATGCGGCAAGCTGCCGGTAGGCGTCCGCCCCGTAGAAGTCGTCCGCGTTGATTACGGCAAAGGGTGTGTCGATGGCTTTCCGCGCGGCCAGAACTGCGTGCGCCGTGCCCCAGGGCTTGGTCCTGCCTTCGGGTCTGCGGAACGGCGCGGGCAGGTCGTCGAGGTCCTGAAACGCGTAGTCCACATCTATGCGCCCCTCGAAGCGGCTGCCTAGCTGCTGGCGGAACTGTGCCTCGAAGTCCTTGCGTATTACGAAGATCACGCGGCTGAAGCCCGCCCGCACGGCGTCGAACACGGAGTATTCGAGCACGGTTTCTCCCGACGGGCCAAGGGGGCTGATTTGTTTGAGGCCGCCGAAGCGGCTGCCCATGCCAGCGGCCAGCACAAGAAGCGCAGGGCCGCCGCAAGCACCAAGAATTTCAGATTGTCCGAGCATTTGATCCTAAAAGTTTACGCGATAAACGACGCCAGCATTGGTGCTAACTGGCGAGCTTTTTGCGTTGTACAGACGCTCGAACAAAGGGAGAAAACCTCGCTGCATGTCGCTGGTCACGTTCGTACGGGACTGGGCGGAGTCGAGGATTCGCTGGCAGGAACGAACGAACTCTTCTCCGTCCGTGGCGGGTTCGTTGTCGATGCCGATCTCCGAGGCGATGCACATTTTCAACAGCGAATACACGTCGTTGAACTCTTCTTCGGCGAGCTCAACGGATCGGGCTTTGTGACTGTTCAGATGGGCGTGCATCTTCCTTGCGTGAGAGTTTAACATAGTGGAAAGGTCCATGATAATCAAACAACTAACGTAAGATTATAGGAACATGGCCATGCCCCGCGAACCCGGACGGTTGCTCGCGCAGGCTCCGCGCACGGCTTGGGCGTGGCCAAGTCCGCATCGTTATTATGTCCTTGAGCCGCAGCAGTGGTTCCGGCGCGTGGCGATAGTCTTATGTCATATTGCCGGAAGGCGCGGACGGTGACGGGGATACCCCTGTACGCTGTCGTTAGTAATGCTTCGGGCAGGCTTCGGGACGGACCGCCCGGCACGGACGCGGGTGCGCTACTGGACGGTTTCGTCGCGTTCCAGCGCCTTGGCTTCCTTCACCGTGGGGGAGTGCCGGATATCTTCCGCGCGGTAGAGGAACACGACCTCCTCCGATATGTTTGAGGCGTGATCCGCGATGCGCTCTAGGGACTTGGAAATGAACATCAGGTCCAGATAACGGTTCACGTTGCCGGTGTCCTGCGTGATCTGCCGGGCCAGTGTGTCGTAGTTCTGGCGGTTGAACTTGTCCACCTCCTTGTCGCGCATCGGGATGGCGATGGCCTTTTCCGCGTCGCCGTCGATGAAGCTGTCGATGGAATCGCGCAGCATTTCGAGCGTCAGGCTGGACATTTCCGGCAGGCTGAGGAAATCCTTCACGGGCAGACCAGCGTCGAGCTTAATCACCCGTCGCGCGATGCTTGTGGCCTCGTCGCCCACGCGCTCAAGGTCGTGCGCCGCCTTCATGCCCACCGTGAGCAGACGCAGGTCCCGCGCCACGGGGGCGCGCATCGAGATGTAGCGTATGGCCTCCGCGTCGATCATCACTTCGAGCTGGTCGATCGCGTCGTCCTTGTCCATGACCGCCTTGGCGAATTCGACGTTCGCCTCAAAAAGGGCGCGGCTAGCCAGACGTACGATCTCGATGCAGCGTTCTCCCATAAGGAGGAGGTTGGACCTGAACTGTTCGAGCTCGCTGTGGAAAAATCGCTTCATGTTCTGCTTTGTCGGGATTTTGGCGGTGGAGTTTAAGATGCGTCGCTGCTGACGAGCTGCAATTAGAATATCGCGCTATTTTTTGCGGGCTGTCCTTCCGGCTCGGCGCTTCGCCGCCGACGTTTGGAAATCAACCGAAACGGCCCGATACGTACGCTTCGGTCTGCGGGTCTTCGGGATTAAGGAAAATCACCTCCGTATCGTTGAATTCCACAAGGCGGCCAAGGTAGAAAAAGGCCGTCCTGTCGGACACTCTGGCCGCCTGCTGCATGTTGTGGGTGACGATCACGATGGTGAACTGCTTTTTAAGCTCGTGTATCAGTTCTTCGACCCTCGCCGTGGCGATGGGGTCCAGCGCGGAGCAAGGCTCGTCCATGAGCAGGATTTCCGGCTCCACGGCGATGGCCCGCGCGATGCAAAGGCGCTGCTGCTGGCCGCCGGAAAGGGACAGGCCGCTCTCGTGCAGGCGGTCCTTCGCCTCCTCCCAAAGGGCCGCTCCGCGCAGGCTGCGTTCCACGACCTCGTCCAGCTCCCGCTTCTTCTTGCGGCCCTGAATCTTCAACCCGTAGGTGATGTTGTCGTAGATGGACATGGGGAAGGGGTTGGACTTCTGGAACACCATGCCGACGTGCTTGCGCAGTTCGATCACGTCCACGTCTTTCTCGTAAATGTCCGCCCCGCCGATCTTTATCTGGCCCTCGGCCCTCGCGCCGTCGATCAGGTCGTTCATGCGGTTGATGCAGCGCAACAGCGTGCTCTTGCCGCAGCCGGACGGGCCGATGAAGGCGGTGACTTCCTTTTCCATCACGCTCAGGTTGATGTCGTGCAGCGCTCGCTTCTCATCGTAGAAGAAGCTCAGATTGCTCACTTCGATGGCGGAGCGTCCCGTGCCGGTCTTTTCTCCGGGCGCTCGCTTTCTGGGCGTGGCTCTTGGCAGTAGTGTATGCTCGCTCATTGTGGGAGGGCCAAAGTATTCGATATGGGAAATGTCGTCATCTGCATGCTCGCGGGCTACCAGCGGTAGCGTTCCCTTGCCCGCTGGCGCAGGTAGATTGAAAGTATCGCTATGCTGGCCACGACCAGCATGAACACAAGCGCCGTGCCGTACTGCATCCGGGCCGTGTACTCGTTCTGGGGGATCTTGGAGCTTACCACGTAGATGTGGTATGGCAGGGCCATGACGCCCTGTTTGAAGAAGCCGCCGATGCTGTCCACCTCCCAAGGCATCTTGTCGCGCATGGCGTAGGCCGCCGTGAACATGATGGGCGCGGTTTCGCCCGCCACGCGGGCCACGCTGAGCACGGAGGACGTGAGTATGCCCGGCAGCGCGTAGGGCAGCACGTTTGTGCGTATGGTCTGCCACTTGGTCGCGCCGAGGGCCAGCGCGCCTTCGCGGAAGCCCTTGGGCACGGCGCGCAGGCTCTGTTCGCTGGCGGTGATGATGATGGGCAGTACCATGAAGGCCAGCGTGAACCAGCCCGCGGCCAGAGACACGCCCCAGCCCAGATACAGCACGAACAGGCCCATGCCGAACAGACCGTACACGATGGACGGCACGCCCGCGAGGTTCACGATGGACAGACGCACGGCGCGTATGAAGATGCTGTCCCGCGCGTACTCGCTCAGGTAGATCGCGCTGAGTATGCCGAGCACAAGGGCGATGATCATCGCGCCGATCACCAGTATCACCGTGCCCACGATGGCGGGCAGGATGCCGCCGCCGGAGTAGGCGTAGGTTTCGGTCTTGAAGGTGGCCGCGTCCACGCCGTTTTCCGTCGCCCAGAGGCGGAAGTCGTCGTCGGCCATTTCCTTGTGCTGTCCCTGCCATTGGAACACGTGCAGGGTCTGCGGCTTGCCGGTCAGAAACTCCACGTTCACGAAGGGGAAGCTGCTGCTGAAGACCGTGCCCGCGCCCTTGATCGTGATGTCCAGAAACATCCACGTGGCGCAGAAAATGATGAAATACGTCATCCCGCGCAGCATGATCATGGCGAGGCGCTCCTTGCGGTGCGTCCAGCTTCGCGGGTTGTGGCGGAAAGGGTGGTCGGCGGGTGTGCTCATCGTGGGGGGCTTGCTGATGCTTATTTCTCCGCGATGCTGTAACGGCGCATGATCTTCTGCGCCAGATAGTTGATAAGAAGGGATATGAAGAAGAGCAGCGTGCCCACAAGGAACAGCGCCCGGTAGTGTATGCTCCCGGGGACCACTTCGCCCATCTCCTGCGCCACGATGCCCGTCATGGTGTGTACCGGCTGGAAGATCGCCGAGAGGCCCTCGCTGATGTCGGGCATCGCTATGCGGTTGCCCGCGCAGAGCAAAACGACCATCGTCTCGCCGATCACGCGGCCAAAGCCCAGCAGCACGGCGGACACTATGCCGGAAAGAGCCGTGGGCACGACCACCCGGATCGTCGTCTGGAGCCGCGTCGCGCCGACGGCCAGCGAGGCTTCCTTGTAGGCCTTGGGCACATTGTTGAGCGCGTCCTCGGCGAGGGTGAAAATCGTCGGAATGGCCATCAGGGCCAGCAGGCTGCCCGCCGTGAATGCGTTGAGGCGTTCCGCGATCGGGAAGCCCGGTATCCATGAGAATATGGACCATCCGGACGCTTCGCGCACGAACTGACCCCATACGATCACGCCGAAAAAGCCGATAACGACCGATGGTATTGCGGAGATGAACTCGATGTAGGGCTTGATGAACTTCTGCTCCTGCGGGCAGGAGAACTGGTTGACGTATATGGCCCCGGCCACGCCCAGAGGCACGGCGAATAACAGGGCGATGACGGACACCAGCACCGAGCCGTATAGCAGGGGCAGCACGCCGTACCAGTCCTGAAAGAAGCTGTTCGTTATCCAGCGGCGGCCAAAGAGAAAGTCCGTTATCCGGTAGAGAAATGGCACGGGTTTATCCGCGTTCCAGTTTGCGAGCCGGGCCTCGGTCTGGTGCGTGTACGCGATGAACGAGGCCGCTTTTTCGCGCAAGCGCGTCATCTTCCTGCCGATCACGGGGTCGTCGTAGGGCAGCGTGTCGAGCATGGCGGTGATCCCGGCGCGTAGGTCCTCGTTCAGGCGCAGATATTCCGGCTGCATGGAGAGCAGGTATCTGCGCTTTTGCACGAAGTCCACGCCGACCACCTTCACGTCCGCGCCGGACGCTTCGAGGCTTGCCGCCTTGTCCGCATTGCCCCGCGAGCGGGCCTTTTCGGCGTCGCCAAGGAAGTTCGCGCGTTCCTCCGCCTTGTTGAGACCTGTCTTGTATTCGTCGCGCATCCTGATCGCGTAGTCGGACAGGCCGTCCACGAATCTGTCCAGAGGGCGGAC
The DNA here is from genome assembly GCA_041652375.1 of Opitutales bacterium. Taxonomy (GTDB): domain Bacteria; phylum Verrucomicrobiota; class Verrucomicrobiia; order Opitutales; family Oceanipulchritudinaceae; genus Verruco-01. Next base: position 6,931 of record JBAZHO010000028.1, read on the forward strand.
GATCTTGCGCAGCCCAGCGGTCAGCTCGTGCAGGCTCTTTGCCTGTTCCCGCGCGGCCTTCAGGTCCATCCCGTCCGCCATGAGGGCCTTGATCCGGGCGGATTCCACATCGGTCAGGAAGCGCGGCAGTTCGTGGAAGGTGTCCACCTCCGCCCGCATGTAGTCCACGTATTCCAGCCCGCTCTGGCGGTAGGTCACAAGCTCCGTGGCGTTCTGGCCCATGAAGCCCGCGCCCTCGCGGAAGAGGAAGAACATGATGAGCACCAGAACGACGATGGCCAAGGTGGCGTTGCCGCCGAAGAAGGCGCGCACCACGTCGTCGCTGTCCAGCCCCATAAAGCGCAGGCGGCTGCTGCGGAAGCTTCCGCCCATGCCCTTCTTCGTCCCGGCGGGCTTGCCGCCGTCGTCACTGGACCTGTTCTTGCTCATTTCTGCTGATATATGATAGGCCCGGCGCCGTTCAGGGCGCCGGGCTTGTGTGCGCGCAAAATAGAGTGGCGTCCTTCTAATTGACAGGGACGAAGTGGACCGCGTCAACTATTTGCTGACCTTCTGCGCTCAGCGTAAAGTCGATGAACTGCTGGGCAAGGGGGTTCACCTTCTTGGCGTTCACGAGGAAATAGGTCTCGCGGGCATAGGGATAAGCGTGCGCCTGCACGGAGGCCTTGCTCGGGGTGGAGCCGTCGATGACCACGACCTTCACGCCGGGCATTTCAGTGTAGGCAAGCCCCACGTAGCCGATGCCGTTCGGGTTCTTGGCCACTTCGGAGGCGATCTGTTCGTTGCCCGCCATCTTCTGGGAGCTTGGCGCGTAGTCGTCCATGTTCATGGCCAGCTTCTGAAAGTCCTTGTAGGTTCCCGAAGCGGTGTTGCGCGTATAGACGGAGATCGGGCCGGGCTGACCGCCGACGCTGGTCCAGTCCCCCACCTGTCCGGTGAAGATCAGATACACGTCGTCCGCCGAGAGTTCGGAAATCGGGTTGCTCGCGTTCACGATCACGGCGATCGCGTCGAAGGCCACGACGATGGACTTCATTTCCACGCCGTTGAGCGCGGCCTGTGAAATCTCCTTCTCCGTCACCGGGCGGCTGGACATGCCTATGTCCGCCGTGGAGGCGATGATGGCGCTGATGCCCGTGGAGGAGCCTTCGGCGGCGATTTCAAAGTTCACGTCCGGGTGCGTTGCGCGGAACTGCTCCTTGAGCTGGGGCACGAGCTTGGCGCCGAGCGTGTCCGACCCCTTGATCACAAGCGTTTGTTCTGCGGAAGCGCCGGCGCAGAGTGCGGCCAGCGCGATGGTGGCTATGGTTTTGCGAAACATGGTTTCTGTAAGTTGGATGTTTGCGCTCCGTCTGGCGCGCTGGGCCACAATATCCTTCAGACCTGAAACGAATCGGCGTCACAATTGTTACGGTTGAGTAACATTCGTCACGTTGCCTCGGTCCGGGCTTTCAGGGCGGGGCGCGGGATGGGCCGGAATCGCGCGCGGCAGGGGCGAATAGACCGCTTCCGATGCACCGCCCGTGAATATTCTCCAGTTCCGGCATTGACAGACGCGTCTGCTCTTGTTTCATTCGCTCTTTTTCCGCCATGAAAGTAGCAAGCTCCCTGAAGTCGCTCAAGCACCGTCACCCGGACTGCCAAGTAGTCCGCCGCAAGGGACGCGTGTACGTGATCTGCAAGACAAACCCGCGCTTCAAGGCGCGTCAGGGCTAGTTCCGGTCAGGAACTGTGGTCCAAAGTAATTCAGGAGAGGAGAACAGCTCAAGTGAAAGCAAACATTCATCCCAAAACACATCCGGTGTGCTTCGTAGACGTCTCCACCGGACGCAAGTTTTTCACCAATTCCACGTACCGTTCCGACCGCAAGGAAAAGATCGACGGCGTTGAATACCAGATGGTTCTCCGCGACGTGACGATGGACAGCCACCCGGTTTACACCGGTGAAAAGCGCTTTGTCGATACCGCAGGGCGCGTGGACAAGTTCAACAAGAAGTTTACCCGCCGCCGCGTATAGGCGCAGCGCGTCGCACAGCCTTTTTCAACCTCGCGCCCGCCGGGATACACTCCCCGACGGGCGCGTGTCGTATGTAATCCGGGCATGTCCCGGCAAACCTCCTAAGATCAACCCCAGCAACACTTAGTCACGATGTCAGCAGGTCTTCTTTTTTCAGGTCAGGGTGCCCAGAGCGTCGGCATGGGCAGGAGCCTTTACGAGAACAGCGCCGCGGCCCGCGCCGTGTACGACAACGCGGATCTGGCCCTCGGCTGGAGCATCAGGGATCTTTCTTTCAACGGCCCTGCGGAGGCTCTGACGGAGACCAAGGTCTGTCAGCCCGCCCTTTTCGTGCAGGGTCTGGCCATCGTGGCCGCCCTTGAACAGACGGGGCGCATGCCCGTGATCGGCGCAGCGCTTGGCCTGTCGCTGGGCGAACTTACCGCGCTGACCTACGCCGGGGCCTTCTCTATGGAGGACGGCCTGCGCACCGTGGCCGAGCGCGGGCGCCTGATGCAGATGGCCTGCGAGGCGACGGACGGCACGATGGTGTCGCTGATCGGCGGCACGGTTGAACAGGTCAAGGAGCTTTGCGCCGCCGAGGATGTGGACATGGCCAACCTGAACTGCCCCGGACAGATCGTGATTTCCGGCGACCGCGCCAAGTGCCTCAAAGCCGCCGAGGCCGCCAAGGCGTCCGGCTTTTTCAAGATGGTCGTGCCGCTGAAGGTGGCGGGCGCTTATCACAGCCGTCTGATGCGCAGCGCGGGCGAGGCTTTCCGGGATTTTCTCAAGGGTGTCCAGATCAATGCCCCGCGCATTCCCGTGTTCAGCAACGTGACGGGCACGGAGGTTAAGACGCCGGAGGAAATCTGCGCCAATCTGGCCTTGCAGGTCACGCATCCCGTCCTCTGGGAGGACGACATGCGCAGCGCCGCAGCCTTGGGCATTTGCAGCTTCATCGAGTGCGGTCCCGGCAGGGTGCTTTCCGGCATGGCCAAGCGCATCGACCGTTCCCTTTCCATGGCCAGCGTCAGCGAATGGGCGGAGCTTGAGTCCTTGCCTCAGGCGGGTTAGTAATGCTTGAGTACGTCCGCAGATTAGAACGATCCTCAAAAGTTCACCGAATTTAGGAAACAAGAAGATTTTTTCCACAGATTAAAAGGGATTTACACAGATTATTGAAGAATAGCTTCTGGAATTTTTAAATCCCTGTTTCATCCCTTCTCATCTGCGGATGAAATTCTTTTTTAATTTTGGGAAATTATTGAGGTACGCTCTACGCGGATTATAGGGCTTGGTTTTTATAACAGTAACACTTTTCCAGTCATCATCCGCGTGATCCGCGTGATCCGCGTAATCTGCGGGTAAATCTTTCTTTCTTTTCCGATGTCCATCACGAGCAACAAGCGCAATTTCTGCATCATAGCGCATATCGACCACGGCAAGACGACCCTCAGCGATCGTCTGCTGGAGGCCACGGGCGCGGTGCAGAAGCGCGACATGAAGGAACAGCTTCTCGATTCGATGGATCTTGAGCGCGAGCGCGGCATCACGATCAAGAGTCATCCGGTCACCGTTTACTACACGCATTCCGACGGGGTGGAGTATCAGCTCAACCTCATCGACACTCCCGGCCACGTGGACTTCACATACGAGGTTTCGCGCAGTCTGGCGGCTTGCGAGGGCGCGCTGCTTCTGGTGGACGCGGCGCAGGGCGTGGAGGCGCAGACCGTGGCCAACGCGCTTCTGGCCATCAATCAGGGTCTTGAGGTCATTCCCGTCATCAACAAGATCGACCTTCCGGGGGCCGATATCGAGAGCGCCCGCCATCAGGTGGAGGAGATTTTGTCCATCCCCGCAGACGATGCGATCCTCGCCAGCGGCAAGACGGGCGTTGGCGTGCCGGATATTCTGCGCGCCATCGTGGAGCGCGTGCCCCCGCCCCGCTGGACGGAATTCAAGCAGGCCCGCGTGCTGATTTTCGACTGCACTTACGACTCTTTCAAGGGCGTCATTTGCTATGTGCGCGTGTTCAGCGGCTCAATCAGGATGGGCGATTCCATCATCATGATGAGCGACGGGGCCAAGACGGAGGTCAAGGAGATCGGTCGTTTCGCCCCGCGCATGGTCCCTTGCGAGGGGCTTGACGCGGGCGACGTGGGCTACATCACCACGTCCATCAAGGATCTTTCGGAGGTCAAGATCGGCGACACGATCACTTTGACCCACAATCCGGCTTCGGAGATGTTGCATGGCTACAAGGAGGTGCGTCCGATGGTCTTCGCGGGCATCTACCCGATCGATACTTCCGATTACGAGAAGTTGAAGGTC
>JBAZHO010000029.1:0-11221 GCA_041652375.1 Opitutales bacterium
GGACTCCTACAAGGACAATTTGTCCTCCATTCTGGACAGCATCGAGAGCGTGACAACGGTCCTCGAAACCCGCAGCAAGCTTTTCTCCTTCGACTCGAGCACAATCAGCTTGCGCGAGGATTACACTCAGGAGTTCATCAACACTCTTGAAGAAGGTTCGGACAACCTGACACTGGCAGACCTCAACGAAGAGTCGGCCAACCTTCTGGCCCTTCAGACTTCGCAGTCTCTGGGCGTGCAGGCCATGTCCCTGTCCAACCAGCAGACTCAGAACATCCTTCGCCTGCTCCAGTAATCTGGACGGCAGGGGATTGACTTTGAAACGTCGGGCGGCCCGGCGGACAAAACCGGGCCGCCCAGTTTCACGAACTGAAAACCTCGACGTGGCGCGGTAAATCGCGCGCCCTCAAAACGATGTACGCATCTTCATTAAAAGAGAATTTCGAACACATCGTGACGCAGACCGCCGAGATCGCGCACGAGGTAAACAGTTCACTGGACTGTTACGAGAGCTTGGCCGACAAGTGTTCGCAGACCGAAAAGGTTCTGGAACTTGGCGCGCTTCTCTCCAGCGTGCGCAGGGGACGCCGACAGGCGCTTGAGCTTCTGCGCGTCGTGCCCAGCCCGAATCAAGTCCCTTCCCATCTTGGCGAAGAGGTCGCGGGCATTGCGAAAGCACTTTTCGGTTTTATTCATACATGCGACCAGCGCGCGGCCATCATCAACCGCATCGTGCTGGGGCTGGACCGGAGCGTCGCCACATAGCGCGGTCAAGCGCGCTCAAGGAGTCTTTGGCGTACGCGCTGGAGTCCCGGGCCGGGCATCATCCGGCGTCGCAAGGCGTCCTGACGGCTTGCGTCCGGCATTATCATCCGTATCATATTACATCAACTCAATTTATACAAAGCCGTGCCACTAAAACTGAAACTCAAGCCGGGGGAAAAGATCCTGATCGCAGGAGCCCTGATCACCAACGGCGACGCCCCCACGCATTTCTACATCGAGAACAAAGTCCCGCTTCTCAGGGAGAAGGACATTCTCACCGAGGGTGAAGCCAAGAGCGTTTGCGAGAAGATATACTTCGTGATCCAGCTCATGTATTTCACCCCCGAAAACGTCAAGGAGCTGCACCAGGTGTACTGGAAGCACGTCAAGGCTTTGCTCAAGGCTTCGCCGAGCATGGTGGAACTGGTTAGTACCATCAGCGAGAAACTACTCGTGGAGAAGTACTACGACGCCCTGAAGCTCACAAAAAACATGATTGAATACGAGAGGAAGTTGATCAGCTATGCCAAGGAATCCGCTTAACGCATACGAGAAGGTCCGCAAGCAGACCGTATCCGGGCGAGAGATCGAGGCATCGGTTCTCGAAAAGGGGGCCATTCGCCTCCGTCGCTGTCAGGCGAACTGGAAGAGCGGCAGGTTCGACCGCGATCTGGACGAGTCACTGCGCTTCAACCAGCGCGTGTGGGACATTTTCAATTCAGACTGGCAGAGTCCGGACAACAAGCTGCCCAAGGAAATCCGGCAGGATCTTCTCAGCTTGAGCGTGTTCGTGCGCAAGACGACGTTGGACGTGATGGCGTATCCTGAATTGCGCAAACTGGATGTCCTCATACAGATCAACGAGAATCTGGCGCGGGGACTGCGCTCCAAGATCGAACAATCCGCAAACCCCGTCTAGGGGACAGCAGGAAGACATTTCTCCAACATGGGCATAATATCTCAGGTGGGCAGAAAGGCCCCCACCGGTCGCCACAAGGAAGCAATCGAATTGCTCGAAGCAGGCCGGGCCAGAGAGGCGGTCATGATGCTGGCCGATCTTGCGGACGCCGATCCTTTCAACCCGTATATCTGCGTGGACCTCGGCAAATCCGTTCTGGTCCTCGGCATGGTGGAGCAGGCGATTGTAGCGGCCAGACAGGCTGTGGAACTGGACGGCCTGAACATGGAAGCGTTCATGCTTCTGGCGCAAGCACTTGAAAGCAAGGGCGAGATGGCGGAAGCCTGTCAGGCTTTGCGCCGCGCGCTGGACCTTGTGCGCAATCCGATGCCCCCGCTCACAGAGCTTGAGGGCGAGAAGGTCCCGCTGCCGCTTTCCTTTGCCGAACACGGAGCCGTGTTCATGAATTTTGAAGTGTCCGGTGACGGCGCGAACCTGCATCTGAAGTCGCTCTCGTCCGATGGCAAATTCTGCGTCGATGTCCGCATTACGGGCGATACGGCGGCCTCCGACTTGGATGGGTTTTCCATCCTGACCGAGGGTTTGCTGCCTCAGGAACGGCTTCTTCAGTGCCTGCCGGAAAAATTTGCCTTCGCGGTCGGCCTGTTCCCGGCTTCGACATATCCTTTCACTCTGCAGAAGAAGGGCTGATGAACGACCTGTACCAGTCGGCGCTTGTGGCGCACAAGGCGGGCCGTCTCGACGAGGCGGAGAGCTTGTACGCAAGAGTGCTAAAGTCCAGACCGGACCACGCGCACGCCCATTATCTTCTTGGCTGCCTGTTCATGGGCATGACTCGGTTCGATCAGGCGCGGGAACACCTTTCAGCCGCAAGCCGGATCAAGCCGCAGAATGCCACGTACCATGAGGCCAACGGCGTGCTGAATGAACGCATCGGCAGGGACGACCTCGCCGAAATATCGTTCCGTATCGCGCTGGCGAAACCCAACACTAGGCAGGAATCGTATCTTCACCTCGGGAACCTTCTCGTTCGCAAGCATCAGGGAGCTGCGGCGATCGATGTGTTCAAGACGGCCCTCAGGAAGTTCGGCCCCGGAGAGTTGCTGATCACCAGCATCGTGGAAGCCTGCGCGGATTCGGGGCGCAGGGATGAAGCGTTCAAGATGCTGGATCTGGCCAAAGGGAAGAGCTGGTTCGACAAGGAGAAACAGCTCAGGCTGCGTTGCAAGGTGGCCGGCATGCTCAAGGACAACGAGCTTGCCCTCGAACAAACGCTCAAGTGGGTGACGGATGATCCCGACAGCATCGAAGCGATGAACGCGCACGCGCTGGCCCTTCAGAATCAGGGCCGTCTGGATGAGAGCCTGAAATACTCCCTGATGGTTATCGAGAAGGAACCCGGACATTACGACGCCCTCGCGCGCATCGGATTTCTGCTTTCCCGTCTGGAACGCTACGTCGAATCCGTCCGCTACTATCAGCTCGCCCTTCAGGCTAACCCCTTGCAGTACAAACTTTACAGCGGCATCTCGTTTTCACTTTTCAAGACTGCCACCGACGGCAGCCCGGAGAATCTGGTGCTCGCGCACCACTACGCGCGCAAGATGCTGGAGTTCGAGCCGGACCACTTCCGGCCCAACACCGGCATGGGTTCCGTGCTTTTCACGATGCTTCGGATACGGGAGGGCGCGGAGTATTTTGCGCGTGCCGTGAAGGCCGAGCCATTGAAGCACGGCACATCGTCGAGCAGGCTTTTCCACGACAATTACGGGTGGGAAGCGTCCCGGCAGACGCAGTACGAGCGGCACATCTCATGGGCGGGCTATGCTCGCCAGAAGGCGGGAGCGCCGAGGGAAACTTTCTCCAACATACCGGACCCCGACCGGCGTCTGCGTCTGGGCTTCTGCTCTGCGGACTTTTCGTACCACCCGGTTTCGTATTTCTTCTGGCCCGTGTTCAACGCGCTGATCAAGGACTTCGACGTTTACCTCTACAGCCAGCGCAAGGTAGTCGAAGAGGACGGCATGACCGAGCGCTACCGCGCCTTGGCGACGAAGTTCCAGAACGCGACCGGAATGGAAGACAGGGACACGGCGGACATGATCTTGGCCGACGGGGTGGACGTTCTGTTCGATCTTTCCGGGCACACGTCCGGCAACAGGCTTCAGGTGTTCGCCATGAGGGCCGCGCCGGTGCAGGTCTCGTGGCTCGGCTACCCGAACACGACGGGGCTGGACACGATGGACTACCGCATCAGCGACGCTGTGACCGAACCCGAGGGCGAAGCGGACCGCTTCAGTTCGGAGCGCATCGTGAGGCTTGAAGGCGGCTTTCACCTCTACCGCCCCTCGTACAACATCCCGGCGGAGGTCTCGGCCCTTCCCGCGTTGCGCAACGGGATAATCACTTTCGGCAGTTTCAACAACCTCAAGAAAGTCAGCCCGCTTGCCATCCGGGCATGGGCGCGCCTGATAAAGAGCGTTCCAGACTCCCGCATCATCATCAAGGATCGCTCGCTGGACAGCCGCGTGAACCGGGAACGGCTCATATCCCTGTTCGCCAGCTACGGCGTGGCCTCGCGGCGTGTCGTCATCAACGGGATGATCAAGAACAACTTCGATCATCTTCTGCTCTACAGTCAGGTCGATATCGCGCTGGACTCCTTCCCTTACAATGGAACGACCACCACTTGCGAGGCGCTCGTCATGGGCTGCCCGGTGCTGACCGTGATGGGCGACAGACACGCTTCCAGAGTCTCCGCCAGTCTGCTGACCCATGTCGGGCATCCCGAATGGATTGGCTCTGACGAGGACGATTTCGTCCGCATCGGCGTGGATCTTGCGTCGGACACTTCAAGTTTGTCCGCCCTGCGCTCCGGCCTGCGGAAGGAAATGATGGACTCACCCCTTTGTGACACGGCCCGCATGGAACGTGAAATTTCCAAGGCGATTCGCGGCATGTGGCGCGACTGGTGCGCCGATGCCGACCGTTCCGAAACAACCATGCCCGCGACTTGCGGGACCGCACTTTCAGCTTCATAACATCAGGAATACTCCCATGTCCAGCGATACGCCCAGCAACACGTCCAAAGCAGAAGCCAATTACCGCGAAGCCCTCCAGCTCATCACGACACAGCAGGAGGAAGATGCCCAAAGGGCTGTGCAACTTTTCATCGAGGCTGCGCAGATGGGGCATGCCCGCTCGCAGTGCAACCTCGGATACATGTATTCCGAGGGCATCGGAGTGGAGTGCGACATGGCGATGTCCTTGGAATTTTTCGAAAAGTCCGCCGAGCAGGGCGTGGCGCAGGCGCAGGTGAACATGGGCGTGTACTACGAACAGGGGCGCGGCGTCCCCAAGGACATTCAGAAGGCCGCATACTGGTACGAGAAGGCCGCGCTACAGCGGCATCCCGACGCGGCGTTCAACCTTGGCCTCTTGTACTACACGGGGGACTTTTTCGCTCAGGATCTGGAGAAGGCTCTGCGCCTGTTCCGCATCGCTGCGGATCAGTTTCACCCGTCGGCCTGTTACAGCCTCGGCCTGTGTTACAATCTGGGGCACGGCGTGGACAAGAACGACAACATGGCCGTTTTCTACTACAAACTGGCCTCGGACAAGGGCCACGTCAGCGCGCAGTTCAACCTCGGTCTGCATTTCTACTACGGTCTTGGCGGCCTTGAAGTGGACAAATATGAGGCGAAGGCGCTTTTCGAACAGGCCTTGAAGAACGGGCATCCGAAAGCCGCGCACGCCCTTGAGAGCATAATCGCCGAGATTGCGGAGGAGGAAGCCCAGTCCGGTTCCGAAGCCGAGCCGGAGGAATAGGGCGGGGCCGGATAATCGAAATTGGCCCTTTCGCGTTTGCTCTGGCCGGAGTCTTGTCGCTGCGGTAAATTGTGGCGCATGGATATTTTCGCCCGTGAAGACTCGCGCGCGTTCGATCAGATGCGCCCCGTCAGCATCGTCCCGGGCATCGCGCCCAACGCGGCAGGATCGGCCCTCGTGTCCTTCGGCAATACCAAGGTTATCTGCGGCGTTACTTACGAGCGGCGCGTTCCGCATTGGATGATCCAGCAGGGCGTGGGCGGCGGCTGGTTAAGCGCGGAGTATTCCATGCTCCCGTATTCCACGCTCGACCGCAAACAGCGCGACGTCTCCAAGGGCAAGCAGGACGGGCGTTCCGTGGAGATTCAGCGCCTCATAGGCCGCGCGATCCGCGCCGTCGCGGACTTGTCCAAACTGCCCAATTACACGCTCTGGATCGACTGCGACGTGCTGCAGGCCGACGGGGGGACCCGCACTGCCGCCATTACCGGAGCCTACGTCGCCGCCCAGCTTGCGGTGCGCAAAATGCTTTCCGCAGGGCTTATCAAGGAGAATCCGTTCCGGGAATCCGTGGCCGCGGTAAGCGTGGGCATCGTGCGCGAAAGCGTGCTTCTGGACCTTGCGTACCGCGAGGACAGCGCGGCGTCCGTGGACTCCAACGTGGTGATGACCGGAGAAGGGCGCTTTGTGGAGTTTTCCTGCTCCGGCGAGGAGGCGACGTTCGAGCGCGCCCGCATCGGCGAGATGGCCGATCTTGCGACGAAGGGCATCGCGGAACTTTTCAGCATACAGGCCGCCGCCCTGTCCGCTTCACAGACGTCCTGAGAGTCGTCATGCATCGAGCGTGACTTTGACGGGGCAATCTGATATCTGCATTCTTCAATATGATCGTACACGCGGGCACACACTCCGGTTTGCGACGCAAGGGCAACGAAGACTCGTTCCTCTGCCAGCCCGAAAAGGGCATATTCGCCGTCGCTGACGGCTTGGGCGGCCTGCAGTTCGGCGAGGTGGCCAGCAAGATGGCCGTGGACTTTCTCGGCTCGCTGGCTCCTTCCGCTTTCGACGACATGCAAATGCTCGTGCGCAGCCTCAGCGCGGAGATATACGGCAAGGGGATGGAGCTGTGCGGTTCCGTGATCGGGACGACGCTGACCCTTGCCATCATTGCCGACGGCTACCTGCGCGTGGCTCAGGTGGGAGACAGCGTGGCGTTCATGATCCTCCCGGACGGACAAGGCTTGCAGCTCACGCGCGAGCAGACTGTCGCCGAGGAGCGCCGCCGCCGGGGCGAGACCAACGTGGACCGCTATCTGGACCATGTGCTCACGCAGTGTCTGGGGCAGAAGGACGAGGTGACTCCCGACGTCCTGACGCGCGAGTTTCCGCCGCTATCGCGGCTTCTCCTGTGCAGCGACGGCATCACAAAGACCGTGTCCAAGGATGTGATTCTGGAAACGCTGCGCGAGGGCGAGAGTCCCGAAAAGGTGGTCGGCTTCCTGATAGACAGCGCCAACCGCAACGGCGGACCCGACAATTCCACGGCGGTGGTGGTGTTCGGCTAAACGGGGAGTTCGCGGCTTATAGCGGTTGCCAAAAGTCGGCCAATTTGAAGCCTCGGGACAAACGCACGCCTCGCGGACGGCTCGGAGAGCCGTCCCTACCTTTAGGACGGTTATCGCATTGATATGCTTAATCTTAAGGTAGGGACGCCTCTCCGAGGCGTCCGGGGCGTAAGCGTACGTCAAGCGCCCAAGTTCAAGGGCAGATTCAATTTCGGCGGACTTGTGAGGAACGCTCTAGATCATGCCCTTGAGCACGCCGGGCAGGCGCATGAGGCTGGCGTGGACGGCTGTCCTGATGGATTCCTCCTCTTTCTTGCTCTTCTCGCCGGAGAGGATCTTCCATCCGGGAAGCTCCGTGCATTCGTCCTCGCTGATCACGCCGAACACATCGAAGCTGTCTATGCCTGCCGCGCGCACCATGTGGTCCGCAAGCTGCACGGCGGCTGCGCTGGCGGCGAATTCACCGGCTTGTTCGGGGTCGTTGTGCCAGCGCACCGGCTGGACGATTTCCGGCCCGAGGTGGTGGCGTTCCAGATAATACGCGCCGATCCGGGCGTGGTCCCACCCGATTAGTTCGCGCTCAAGGTCGCACATCTCCGCGTTTGAATGCGTGGTCGTGGCCAGAAGCTTTGCAAAGGCGGTGGGGAAGGTGGACGCGGCCACGATCTTGCCCACGTTGTGGATAAGACCGATGATGTAGTCCGTGTCGTCGTCGAAAGTGATGCCCGCGATGGAGAGGATTTCCCGCGTGATGATCCCGCAGCCGATGCTGTGCCGCCAGAGCTTCTGCCAAGGGGCGTTCCTGAATGCCGAACCGTGCAGGCGTTCAAAGTCCTCGATGATGGGCGTGGCGAGGGCCAGTTCGCGGATTTGCCTCAGGCCCAGATAGAAAATGGCTTCCTCGATGTTGTTCACGCGCTGGGACAGGCCGAAGAACACGGAGTTGACCAGCTTGAGAAGGCGGGAGGTGAGGGAGGGGTCGCGCCGGATGACTTCCGCAATCTGGGACGTGAAACTGTTCTCCGCGTACACGAGTTCGCTCAGCGCCGTTCCAATGCTTCGGAGCGAAGCCAGCCGCGGGGCTCCTTCTATCTTGCGGGCGATAGTTTCGTCTGACTGAGTCTGTTCTGGGGCCATCTATGTGACCTGAATCGGGCTTTTCGGGGGTAAGGTATGTGGGCGGAACTGCTGCGTCAGTTCTAGCTGTATGGTTCGCGTAGCTGTTTGTCGAATTCCTTTAATGCCGAACGTTCACGCGCGATGCTCAACGCGGCAAGGTTCTGGCGGGATTCGAGCTGGCCGCGCTTGAGGTGGAGAAAGTGCAGGTTGCGTTCGTGCTTGTCGAATTCCTCCGACGGCTTGTCGGGCATGTCGGGCGAGGCGGCGGGAGCGGCCAGCATACCTCCCTTGATGAACAGGCCGCCGCAGATGAACCCGATTCCCACGGCGGCGTAGAGAAGGGAGGTGCGCGAAGAGAGCAGGATCCCGATGTAGAGGATCACGAAGCCTATGGCCTGCATGAGTATCTGCCAGATGGGGTTCTTCGAGCCGGGGTTTTTGACGGGGACCGCCTTCTGCCGCTGGGATTTGCGGCGCATGCGGTTCAGGTTGTCGGCCTCGCTTTCGATTTCTCCCGAAAGCCGCTTGATCTGGCCCTGAATCGCGCCCAGAGCGTCGGACTCTTTCTTGATTTTCTCCTCGCTGCGCACCATCGAGTCCAGAATCCCAAGGCGCTTCTTCTCCCACGCGGCGGATATTTTCCGCTTCTCGGCTTCGGGAATCTCGATCTGCACGATCTCGATGTACGCGCTCACCGCCTGCTTGACCTCCTGCTTGAGACGCATGTTCGAGCCAGTGTTCTCGAAATACCCGGGGTTTGAAGAGGCGAGGCGATGGACGTCGTCCGCCAGCGGTCCCATCACTTCGCGTATCAGGGCGTCGTTGAAATAGTTGAATGCGCTCAGGCGGGCCAGTATCTCGCGGTGTTCCGCAGACGGGATCGCGCGGTGTATCTTGGCGAATTTCTCCGCCGCCGGCAGGGCCTTGCGGTAGATCTTCGGGAAGTTGCGTTCCAGAAATTTAACCAGCGCGGCGCGGATCTGTTCCCCCGCGATCAAACTCCTGTCCTTCCACGCGCTGTCCGGCCAGTCGTTCTTGCGCAGGGCAAGCAGGGTGGCGTCCACCTGCTCCTCGGGCATGAGAACCAGAAGAGTGTAGGCGTTGATTTCCGGCAGCATCGCCGCCATGCAGACGTTCTGAATCTGAACCTCGTTCAGCCCTTCGAGCGCGTGCTCGGCCATTTGCAGAAGACTCCTGTCCTGCCGTTCCTGAAGAACGTCGGACGCGGCCTTTTCAAGCCTTCCGGGCAGGCCGCCGCAGAGCTGGTATATCTCCGGCACGAAGTCGTAGGGCAACTGCCGCACGCGGGTCCACGTTTCGACCTCGTCGATCGTAAGCGCAGGCAGGGGCACTTCCTCCGGCGGCATCCTTTCCGGGAAAAGCATGTTCAAATCCTCGCCCGCAGCCTTCAGGTTGCTGGTGATGATTATCCTGCAATCGACGTTTGCCGTGCGCCGGGGCATCTGTCGCGCGAGCAGATGAATCTGCGGGGCGGGCAGGGAGAACAGGTCCGGGAGGGCGACGATGATCTGGAGGCCGCGGTTGTTCCGTGGCTCCTCCATGAGTATCTGCTCCACCATGTCGGACCACAGCGTGAGGCGGGCCTCGGCGGGCAGGGGGCGGCCCGCTTCCTCAAGTCTGGCGGACTGTCCCTCGATGTTGGCGGCAATGAGTCGGATCGCCTCGTCGAGGTTGCTCCTGTTGGTCCTGACGTCGCTGAGCAGCCACGACGCGTAATCCACATCGACGGTCGGGTTCAGGGTGAACATCACCCTCGGCACTTCGCCGGGCGAAACAATGCTCCAAAGCCGCCTCAGCAGGCAGGATTTGCCTGCCCCTTTCGGCCCGGTAACATGGAAAAGCAAGGGTGGAGGCCCGCCAACGCCGGGTAGGGCGCGCGGATTAAGCCCGTCAGCAAGAAGCTGGAGCTGTCTTTCGTGTCCTACGTAAAAGGGTTCGTCCATCTTCTGAAGTCAATGCCGGGGTACAATAACTCTTGTACGAAGTCGGTTTTCCCGCACCCGAATTAAACAGAATGAGCCATTGCTTGTCCAAACGTTATTAACGCGCACTTTCGTAATTGCCGCGACGTGCCCTTCGTCCTTGTTGAGGCTGGCAGACTCCGGGGCCATTTGTCTTGCTTCATGTGCGCCAGTCCATGCAACCTGTGCTGCCCTAGATGAGCGCCGTATTCTCACCCCTTGATATCTCCATCGTCGTCTTATATTTCGCTGCCGTGCTCGGCCTCGGACTCTGGAAGGGGCGGGGCGAACGCGGCCCGGAGGACTTTGTCGTGGGCGGCAGACGGGTCCCTTGGCTCGCGGTCCTGTGTTCCATCGTGGCCACGGAGATCAGCGCGGCGACGTTCATCGGCGTCCCGCAGGCGGGTTTCGACGGCAATCTGAATTATCTTCAGTTCGGCATCGGGTCCATAGTGGCCCGTTTCGCGGTCGCGTACATTTTCATAGGCGTGTTCTACACGCTGGGCGTATTGACGGTATATGAATACCTGTCCATTCGTTTCGGCCCTCGTTCCCGCTACACGGCCACGGCATTCTTCATCGGGGGCAGGGTGCTGGCCTCGGGCGTGCGTCTATACATCGCCACTTACGCCCTGTCGGGCATCTTCGCGGTTCCGATGTGGCTGTCCCTGATCCTGTTCACGCTGGCGGCCCTGATATACACGTGGGCGGGCGGCATCAGTTCTGTGATATGGACGGACGTGGTGCAGGGTTTCGTGTTCATCGCGGGCGGCGTGGCGCTGGTCGTCTTTCTGCAATACACGGTGGGGTGGGGGGAGATTCTCGGCGTGGCCGCCGACAAGGGGAAGCTGGACCTGTTGCGCTTCAGCCCTTCCGGCGCGGGCACATGGGACTGGCTCAACGACCCGATGCTTTTTTACGTGGCGGTGCTGAACGGCTTTCTGTCCACCACGGCGGCCCTCGGAACGGATCAGGACCTCACGCAGCGCATGCTCACCTGCACGGACGCTGGCCGCGCCCGGCGCAGCATCATTTTGAGCGGC
>JBAZHO010000030.1:0-3497 GCA_041652375.1 Opitutales bacterium
TCTTCAGAAGGTGATTTTTTCAGATGGGCTTCCGCTGCTGCTGGATAAGCAGAGCGAGGAGGCGAGGGCGTCGCTGGGGCCGGATGTGATCGACCGTCTGCACAGCGATATCGCGGATAGCTTGATGCGCAACTTTAACGTGAGCCGCGAGGATGCCTTGAAGTGGATGGACACGCCTTTGTTCGGCGGTTCGAAGGGGGGCGAGGCGGCTGATGCGCCGGAGGGCGGCGATTTTCTGTCGAAGCTCGTGAGCATCGAGCGCGAACAGGTCCACGGCAAGGGTAAGAATTACGCGGTGCAGAATGTGGGGGGTTGGGCGGTGATGTTCCTGCTTTTCGCCGTGAGTGGTTCGGCTTCGTCGCTTCTGGTGGAGAAGCGGGAGGATTTGTTCGTGCGTCTGTTGTCCGGCCCGGCTACGCGGGGTCAGATTTTGTGGAGCAAGTTCCTTTCGGTCACGTTCTTGGGCTTTGTTCAGTTGGCTGCTTTGTTCGCGTTCGGGCATGCGTTCTTTCATATTTTCACCAGTGCGGCACAGTTGCTGCCGCTGGCGATTGTCATTCTGGCGGGCGCGATGGCGTGTAGTTCCATCGGTTTGGTCATGGCGTCTTTCTGCAAGACGGAGGCGCAGGCGAACGGGCTTTCTACTTTGGTCATTTTGACGATGTGTTCGGTCGGTGGCGCGATGTTTCCGTTGTTTATGTTGCCTGCGTTTGTGCAGGATGTGCTGGCTCCTTTGACGCCGGTGTTCTGGACAATGGATGGTTGTTTCGCCGTCTTGTGGCGCGACGCGCCCGTGTCGGGGATCTTGAGGCATGTCGGCGCGTTGATGGTGTTTACCGTCGCCCTCATGCCCTTGGCAATGTGGCGCTTCCGCTCCGGCGACCTCTTCCGCTAGGCAGGGCAGGGCGCGTCCGCCCTGCCGCCCTGCTGGATTGACAAGGGGGGTGGGACGATGACAGCCTGCTGACATTTCCCCGATGAACAGTATTTTCGACCGCAGCGTTGACCGCACGGGAACCAACAGTCTGAAATGGGACCGCTACAAAGGTAAGGACATCCTACCCTTCTGGCTGGCCGACATGGACTTCCAGTGTGCCCCGGCGATAATTGACGCCCTGCGCGAACGCCTCGAACACGGCGTATTCGGCTACACAACGCCCGGCAAGGAATTATACGACGCCGTTCTGCGCTACCTACGCACTGAAAAAGGCATACAAGCGGAAGCGGAATGGATCACATGGCTACCCGGCATCGTGCCCGCGCTCGGGGCCTCCTGCAGGGCCTTCACAAAGCCCGGCGAAGGCGTGATGATGTGTACGCCCGTGTATCCGCAGTTCATGCTCGCGCCCGCCAACCAAGGCCGCCGCGCGGTGAACGTCCCGCTGGCCCGGCAAGGCATGGAATACACCTTCGACTGGGAAGCGATGGAACAAGCCGCCGAAGGGACGAAACTCCTCCTGCTCTGCAACCCGCACAACCCCGTGGGACACATCTTCACGCGCGCGGAACTGGAACGACTCGTGGAATTCTGTGCGCGTCACGACATGCTGATCTGCTCGGACGACATACACTGCGACCTGATCATCGAACAAAGCCAGCGGCACACGGCCATACTCTCCGTCGAAGGCGCGAAAGAACGCAGCGTGCTGCTCATGTCGCCCAGCAAGACCTACAACGTCCCCGGCCTATCCTGCGCCTTCGCTGTGATCGCGGACAAAGGCCTGCGCGACACCTTCCGCCGCAGCATACGCGGCACGCAGGAATGGGTGAACATCTTCGGGCTGGAAGCCTGCCGCGCGGCCTACGAAGACTGCGGCGACTGGCTGGCCGGGCTGCTGACCTACCTACGCGGCAACAGGGAGCATCTGCGCGCCTTCATCGAAGAGCGCATGCCGGAGATCAAGATCGGCCCCTGCGAAGCCACCTACATGGCATGGCTGGACGTGAGCGAACTGGGACTGGACGACCCGGTGAAATACTTTGAAGACGCCGGGATAGGCTTCTCCAACGGCGCGGACTACGGGGAACGCGGCATGCTGCGCATGAACTACGCCTGCCCCCGCGCGATGCTCGAAGAAGGCCTGCGGCGCATGGACAGCGCCGTGGAACTACTGCGCTCGCCCGTCGGGCCGAAGTCCTGCGCCATAGGCGGAGTGTAGGGATTGCCCGCCCGATATGAGTTCTGATTTTTGTCTGTGAAAATCTGTGTACTCTGTGGTTATAGCGGTTGCCAAAAGTCGGCCAATTTGAAGCCTCAGGACGAACGCGTGCCTCCCCGGACGCCTCGGAGAGGCGTCCCTACCAACAGATTGTGCATCAACGTCTTATAGTGGTTTCGATCAACATCTGGACATTCCCCCATAGCGCCAACGGCGCGACATGAGATAGCCCGGGGTAGAGCGAAGCAAACCCCGGGTAAACGATATAAAAAATACAGGGTCTTAGGTAGTTTAAAGAGGAAAACGGCCATGAAAAAGCCCGGACGCCATTGCTGGCCTCCGGGCTTTTTTAGATTCGGACGCAGACCCTACTCGTTGCCCACGCTGGGCAGACCGGCCAGAGCCATCGCTATCTCGTGTTCGGGATAGACGTAGTCCGTCAGGATGCCTGCGTGATAGTCGATGTAGGCCTGCATGTCGAAGTGACCGTGGCCGGAGAGGTTGAAGAGGATCGTCTCGCTCTTGCCCTCCTCCTTGCAACGCAGGGCCTCCGAAATCGCGCCCGCGACCGCGTGCGTGGATTCCGGTGCTGGGATGATGCCCTCCGCCTTGGCGAACTGCACGCCCGCGCGGAAGGTGTCGAGCTGGTGGAAGGAAATCGCGTCGATAAGGCCGAGATCCTTGGCGTGGCTGACCATCGGGGACATGCCGTGGTAGCGCAGGCCGCCGCTGTGGAAGCCCGGGGGCACGAAGGTGCTGCCGAGGGTGTGCATCTTCATGAGCGGGGTAAGGTGCGAGGTGTCCCCGAAGTCGTATGCCAGCTTGCCCTTGGTGAGCGAGGGGCAGGCCGAAGGCTCCACGCCGACGGCGCGGACCTTTTCCTTGCCCTGAAGCATGCGGCCTATGAAGGGGAAGCTGATGCCCGCGAAGTTCGAGCCGCCGCCGCAGCAGCCGACGATCACGTCCGGGTATGCGTCGGCCATTTCCATCTGCTGTATGGCCTCAAGGCCGATCACCGTCTGGTGCAGCATCACGTGGTTGAGCACGCTGCCGAGGCAGTACTTGGTGTCCTCGTTCAACGCGGCCACCTCGACGGCCTCGGAAATGGCCATGCCGAGAGAACCGGAACAGTCCGGGTCCTGAGCGAGAATGGCCCGCCCCGCGTTGGTCGTGTCGGAAGGGCTGGGGATGCAGGTCGCGCCGAAAGTCTCCATCAATGCGCGGCGGTAGGGCTTCTGGTTGAAGCTGCACTTGACCATGTACACCAGACACTCAAGGCCGAACTGGCTGCACGCCATCGACAAGGCCGAACCCCACTGACCGGCTCCGGTCAGATCG
>JBAZHO010000030.1:3507-11220 GCA_041652375.1 Opitutales bacterium
GGGCCGGCGGCACGGCGGTGTTCGTCTTGTGCGAACCGCTGGGACTGACGCCCTCGTACTTGTAGAAAATCTTCGCTGGGGTTCCGAGAGCCTCCTCCAGCCTGCGGGCGCGGTAAAGGGGAGTGCAGCGCCACTGGGCGTAGATCTGGCGCACAGGTTCGGGAATATCGATCCAGCGTTCGTTCGAGAACTCCTGCATGATAAGCTCGTGGCCGAACAGGGGCTCAAGCTCGTCGGGTCTGATAGGCTGTCCCGTGCCGGGGTGCTTCATGGGCGGCAGCGGTGCGGGAAAGTCGGCTTTGAGGTTGTACCACGCTTTGGGGATTTGCGTGTCGGGAAGTAGGTATTTGATGGGCTTCACGGGGCTAATTTCTGCCGTCAGCGGAGCGGAAGTCAAGGACTGGGCGAGATGTACGGCAAGTCGTCGCCGGATTGCATAGTTTGCAATGCAAGGCTTGCAATCATGATTGTCATGTTTACATTGCATACTATGCAAAACCCGTTCCGTTTCGATGGTCCGGCCAGCGAAGAGGCCTCCGTAGGCCGACCGGAGATAGACGAGGTGCTGAAACGCCATTACACTAACGGTCAGAACCTGCTTCTTCAGGGACCGCGCCGCACGGGAAAGACGACTTCCGTGCTGAATTTTTTCAGCCGTCAGGACTGTGTGTTTGTGCATTGCGATTTCTTCGGCGTAAGTTCGGAGGAATCTGCGGCTCGGATAATCGGCGACGCCATCGCGCGCGCTGGCGGTCCGGCAAGGAAGGCCCGGAGCGCTCTGGGCAGGCTTTCGGGCGTTCAGGTTCTCGGGCTGGGCTTCAGCATTCAGGGCGGGAACAGGCAGATGAACGTGCACGACGCGCTTGTGGCGCTGAAGCCTCTTTGCGGGGGAGGCAAGCGGCTGGTTGTGTTTCTGGACGAGATTCAGGATCTGGCCAAGCTGGACAGGCACGAGGAGATTTTCGGCCAGATGCGCGCTCTTGTACAATCCGACCTCAAGGACGCGCTGTTCATTTTCGGCGGAAGCGATCAGAACGCCCTGCGCGATATGTTCTTCAACGCGCGCAAGGCATTCTTCAAATCCGCCGGAGTGCTGGACGTGAACAGTATCGAGGCGACCGTTTTGATCCCTTGGCTTAAGGAACGCTTTGCCGACGGCGGGCGCGATGTGAACGCTGCGGACCTCGAAAGCGCCTACAAGTCCCTTGCCGGGATTCCGGGGGACATGCAGTGGCTGTGCTTTTTCCTGTGGGAGGTCAGCGAGCCGGGCGGCAAAATCGGGCAGGAGCAGATGACGGCGGCGCTGGAGGAAATCCTGCGCGCTCAGGGGCAGTCCCTTGCCCAACTCTGGTCCCTGTTGCCGGCGACGCAGCGCAACACGCTGCTGGGCCTCATCCGCCTCGGAGACGAGGCCACGGAGTTCAGTTCCGCGCGTTTTGTCAAGGAAGCGGGCCTGTCGTCTGGAAGCGTGGCCATAAGGGCGCTGAAATCTCTGGAAGACAAGGGCGTGATATGGAAATATGGCAGACACTACCGCTTCACCAACCCGTTCTTCCCGCTCTGGATACAGCAGCAGAACTTCGCCATCTAGGTTCCCCACCCTTTCCGTTCCATGTCCCCCCGCAAAGCCAGCCCTCTGGACAACGTCCTTGGTCGCCTCGACGATCTGGACCCGCAGAACCTGACCATCCTTGTACAGCGGCTGGCGCGGGACCGCCGTCTGCTGGAAACGGTGTTCAACACGATACGCGAGGGCATCATGGTCATCGGCAAAGGCGGCCTGATCGAGTATGCCAACGCCTCGGCCTCCGAACTGCTGGGCTTCCCGCTCAAGGAGGTGGGCCGCGCCGTGCTCTGGAAGCGCGTGCCGGAGCTTGCCCGCACCCTGCACCTTGCCGACGACGGAGGCCTGCGGGACCTGTCGGGCATCTCGCGCGAGGTGGAGGTCAGCTACCCGATCACGCGCGTTTTGCACGTCTATATCGTGCCCCTGCTGGTGGAGGACCCGACGGCGGGCGCTCAGGAGAGCGATCGCGGGCACGCCGTCATCCTGTCGGACATCACGGAGGAGAAGGAGAGCGCGCGCCAGCACATCGAAAGCGAGAAGGCGTCCAGCATTCTGGACCTCTCCGCCGGGGTGGCGCACGAGCTTGGCAACCCGCTCAACTCCATCATCATCCACCTTCAACTTGCCCGGCGGCAGCTCGACAGGATGGAGAAAAGCGCGAAAAGGGACAAGGTGGACCGCGCAATGCAGGTCTGCGTGGACGAGGTGGCGCGGCTGGACGGCATCATCAAGCACTTTCTGGAAGCCGTGCGCCCCATCGAGCCTGACTTCGCGGATATGGATCTTGTCGGCGTGCTGGAGGAATCCCTTGAGTTTCTAGGGCCGGAACTGACGGACTCCGGCCTGACGGTGGACGTGGAACTGGGCGAAGGCCTGCCGATAATCGTCGGGGACCGCGGCCAGATAAAGCAGGTGTTCTTCAACATCCTGAAGAACGCGCGGGAAGCCACGCCCGCCGGAGGCAGCATACGCATACGCACCCGCAGCGACGACCAGTTCGCCTACGTGCAGATAGCCGACAACGGGCAGGGCATAGAGCAGAACGACATGCCGAAGATTTTCCGCCCCTACTTCACCACCAAGAAGGAAGGCAACGGCCTTGGCATGATGGTGGTGCAGCGCATCATGCGCGCCCACGGGGGCCGCATCGGGCTGGACAGCCAGAAGGGCAAGGGAACCGTGGTGACGCTTCAGTTCCCGCAAAAGCACCGCCGCGTGCGCATGCTGGAAGGCCCGCAGGCAAGCGGCGCGGACGGCGACAGGTAGCGGGCTACTTGCCCAGCTTCGCCAGACGTTCCTTTTCGGAGCGGTTGTGTTCGGCCCAGCAGCCCTGCTGCACGGGAAACGTGCGCGTTATGTCGCCGCAGGTCACGGTTATCGAGCCGACGCGGTTTGCCGAGTCCTTGTTTTCCGGCACGTGGAAGGTGACGGTCTGCGTGCCCCAGCCGCTTTGCGGCGTCAGGCATTCTATCCATTCCGAACCGCTGCTAACCGTCCACGACGCGTTGGAATGTATTGCGAAAGTGAAGCTGCCCGCCCAAGGGCCCAGATGAATCAACTCCCTGACGGAAACTAACATCTGCGGGTCGGGCGTGCTGCCGATGCGCGCGTATATGGGGGCGAAATACATGCTGGGGTAATAGGCTTTGGGGCTGTGCTCGTCGTTCCAGCTTGGCATGACCATGTTCATACCCTCGCCGTCGCCGTTCCACGCCCACGCGATCACCGTCCAGCCGAGGGCCTTGGCCTGATCGGTCAGCGCGGCCCAGTCCGCACCGCCTTCGCGCGTGCCGCCGAATTCGCCGATCATCACGGGGCGGTCCACAGCGGAGAAATCCACCAAGTCCTTGGGTTGCATCCAGTGGTGCGGCCCCTGCTCGACGTAGGCACTGCTGTAAATGTGTATGGAAAAGACGATGTTGCGGTCCTTGATCAGCGAGGACGCGTCCTTGGCCGTGACGGTCTCCTGTCCCCATCCGGGAATGTCCACGATGATGGGTCCTGAATACACCTCGCGCACGATGGCGATGGCCTTGTTGTACGCGTCGGCATACTGCTCCGGCGTGATGGAGTGCCCGCCCCATTCGTTGATCAGGTTGACGGTGAAGGGACCCGCCTCAGAAAGCGCCGCGAAGTTCGCTTTCCACCAGTTTGCCGCGTTGAGCAGGGCTTCGACGTCGTTGGAGCCGTTGTCCTGATAGCGGTGATAGGTGACGATGACGGCGCAGTCGTTGCCCAGTGCGCCGCGTATCCAGTCTTGCATCGTAGCCATGCGCACGTCTTGGTCCGGCGGGATCTCGATGCGCACGGTCCCGATCTTGTCGAACTTCTTCATCAGATCCCAGCCGATGGGGATGTTCCCCTTGTCGGCTCCGTTGAAGAAACCGGCCTGAACGTTCACCCCGTCGTCCCAGTCAAGCGTCTTTGCAGACAGGGGCGCGGCCATCCCAAAAAGCGCGGCGGCCAATCCCAACACGCCGGGCAGCATGCGCGAGATTCGTTTCAGGACTTTGGCATGTGAAAGACTGGAATGGTGCATTCTGAAACTTGTTTTCTAGAGAAATTATGTGCGCATGACAATATCAAGCACGCCGTCACCTGTCCTGCAGGTAATCTCTCATAGAGCAAACACCCCTGCCCTGACAACTGATTAACAAGATTAACGCAAAGAATCCGCTAAATGCGATCTTAATATCAGCCGTTGCAGGCATGTCTGCGCTCCGATCCGCGTGGGAACCGGGCAAAAAGTACAGGTATCGACAGTCGTGATCGACGACGGCCTTGATCGCCGGGCCTGCGGCCCCTTGGCGGCAACAGCCACTAGCGGATGTTGAGGCGTTCGGCCATTATGACCTGATCGATGTCCAGCAGGGTCTTGACCTCACCCTTGATCTTGGCGATGCCAAGAATGAACTCGCCGTCGAACTGACCGCCCAGATCGGGAGTCTCCTCCACTTCCTCCTCCGTGATGTTCATGACTTCCTCCACGGCGTCCACTATCAGACCCACGGATGTCATTACGGATTCCCTTGCCTCGATCTGCACCACGACGATGCATGTGCGCTCCGTCATGCTCTCGTCACCGATGCCGAACTTGATGCGCATGTCTATGACCGGGATGACCTTGCCGCGCAGGTTGATGACGCCCTTCACGTGCGGCGGCATCTGCGGCACGGGGGTGATCTTCTGCATTCGGATGATCTCCCTGATCTTGAGGACGGCGACGCCGTAGGATTCCTCGCCGAGCTTGAAGGTCAGGAACTTGCCCGCCTGAAATTTTGTTTTCGCATTGCCCGAATCTACGTCGCTGATGGCCATTGTATGTTCTCCGGTCTTGATCTTGTCAGATTATGTTGGTGAAGACTGCGACTGAGGGGGCAACGTCGCACAAAACATTTCACTGTTCAGTATCGGGTAAGCCAGCCATGCGATAAAGTAAAAAAACGTGGGGACTATACCTATTCCCCCGTATGCCGCCCCCGCGCGACGGCGATATCGAACAGTCATGGAAATTATAGTCTTTCCGGCCACGCAGTATTCTGGACCATTCGGACCAAGAATGACATTATTCCGGCGAATTCCGCGAACAAGCAACCCCACCCCGAATCCATGAGAAATCTATCCCTTCCCCTCTGCCTGCTGGTTCTGGCCTCGCCGCTTGCGGCCCAGAAATCCGACGTGCTGGCCCCCACCCCGCCGATGGGCTGGAACAGTTGGAACACTTTCGGCGTGGACATCAACGAGCGGATGATCCGCGACATGGCCGACATCATGGTGGCCAGCGGAATGAAGGACGCGGGCTACGAATACCTCGTCGTGGACGATGGCTGGGAAGCAATGGAACGCGGACCGGACGGCAACCTCGTCCCCGACCCCGCGAAGTTCCCCGGCGGCATGAAGGCGCTGGCGGACTACGTGCATTCCAAGGGCCTGAAGTTCGGCATCCACAACTGCGCGGGCAACAAAACCTGCAACGGCATGCCCGGCGGACGCGGCCACGAGTATCAGGACGCCCTACTCTACGCCTCATGGGGCGTTGACTACCTGAAATACGACTGGTGCGAACACGGCACGGCGGACGCGCAGGAAACCTACAAGACCATGCGCGACGGCATCCGCGCCGCTGGCCGCCCGGTGGTGTTCAGCCTCTGCGAATGGGGAGAGAACAAGCCCTGGCTCTGGGCGCAGGACGTGGGCCAACTATGGCGCACGACCGGCGACATCCGCGACTGCCGCACCTGCACCGGCGAATGGGACATGGGCTGGCAGCTCATACTGGAGCTTCAGGTAGGCCTCGAAAAATACGCCGGACCCGGCCACTGGAACGACCCCGACATGCTCGAAGTGGGCAACCCCGGACTGTCCCTCACCGAGGCGCGTTCGCACTTCAGCCTCTGGTGCATGCTGGCCGCCCCGCTGATGGCGGGCAACGACCTGCGCAAAATGAGTCCCGAAGTGCTCGAAATCTTCACGAACAAGGAAGCCATAGCCGTGGATCAGGACGCGCTGGGCAAGCAAGGCTACCGTTTCGCCAACCACGCCGGACGCCAGATCTGGATCAAGGAACTATCCGGCGGAGCATGGGCGATCTGCTATTACAACGGATCGGACACCACCATGCCCATCGTGGCGAAGTGGAACAACATGTATTTCATGGACCGCAGCCTGACCTACGCAGTGCGCGACGTGTGGGCGCACAAAGACCTCGAAATGACCGACGCGCCCGGGGAACTGGTCTTCGACCTAGAACCCCTAGACGTGCGCCTGTTCGTACTCACGCCCGCAGGGAAGTAAAGTAGTTCCAACTGACTTGAGGGCACTTTTGGTAGCGCTGAAGGCGCGGCATGAGATAGCCCAAGGTGCAGCCCTTTTAGGGCAAACCTTGGGTATGATGAAAGAAAAAAATCTTCTTTTCTTGAAGCGCTGAAGGTGCGACATAATGCAGGCTCATGCCGCGCCTTCAGCCCTTCAGGATGCGATAGCATCCATGGTCAAGGGGTTACTCCCCTTGGCAACAGCAGCACTTGTGGCCGCCGCGATTCTTGGAACAGGCGATCTTGACCAGTTCTAGGAAGCTGGCGGACTTCAGGGCTGCGCCGCCTATCAGGCCGCCGTCTATGTCGGCCTGATCGAGAAGATCGGACGCGTTGGCCGGATTCATCGAGCCGCCGTAAAGGATGCGGACCTTGTTGCCTGCCTCGCCGAACTGGGCGACAAGCAAGGCGCGGATCGCGGCGTGAACCTCCTGCGCCATTTCGGGCGTGGCGGTCTTGCCCGTGCCGATGGCCCATACCGGCTCGTAGGCGATGACGATCAGGGAAGCGTCCGCGATGTCCTTGAGGGCGCCGACAGTCTGACGGGTTACGACCTCCATCATCCGGCCCGCCTCGCGCTCCGCGAGCGTCTCGCCGACGCAGACGATGGCCTGCAAACCCGCTGCGATGGCGACCTTGGTCTTCTCGTTGACGGACGCGTCCGTCTCGCCGAAGTACTGGCGACGCTCGCTATGGCCGAGAATCACGCAGGAGCAGCCGACCTCGACCAGCATGCCCGTAGAAATCTCGCCCGTGTAGGCTCCCGAAGCCTTGGTGTAAACGTTCTGTGCGCCCAGCTTCACCGTGCTACCCTTGAGGGCGGCGGCGGCGCTCTCAAGCGCGGTGAAAGGCGGGCACACGGCCACATCGACGCTGGTCGATTCGCCGCAACCGGCAACGATCTCGGCAACGAGGCTCTTCGCCTCCGCCGTCGTCTTGTTCATCTTCCAGTTGCCCGCGATAAGTATCTTGTTCTTGCTCATTGTGATATGTATAAGTTGAAAATCTAAGATTATTTATCCACAGATAAGCAGGGATTTACGCAGATAAAAACGGAAGTCTTTGTTTTTTAATAATCTGTGTAAATCTGTGAGAATCTGTGGCTAAAACCTCTTATTTGTTAAGACTTAATTTTTGTCTAGGACTTCGACGCCGGGGAGGGTTCTGCCTTCTAGGAACTCCAGCGACGCGCCGCCGCCGGTGCTCATGAACGTCACCTGCTTGCCGTAGCCGCTCTTGTTGATGGCCTTAACGGAGTCGCCACCGCCGATGATCGAGCAGGCATCCGCTTCGGCCACGGCCTTGGCCACGGCGAAAGTGCCCACGGCGCAA
>JBAZHO010000031.1:0-10992 GCA_041652375.1 Opitutales bacterium
CAAAATTTTTATCCGCAGATAAGCAGGGATAAAAAATGGATTGGAAAACCAGAACTTTTTCTTCTCCAATAATCTGCGTAAATCCCTGCTTATCTGCGGTTCCTATATTTAGGGTTTTTTGGAAATCAGTATAAACACCATAATCATGATCGAAACTGCATTTGTCGGCGCGGGCAACATGGCTGGAGCCATCGTTCGCGGCATGTTGAACAAGGGCGGCGCGACTGCCGCGCAGATTGCCTGCACGAGCGCGGCGGACGGCACTGGCGAGGGCTTGGCCGCGTCCACGGGCATCTCGTGGTTCGCGTCCATCGAGGATTTGCTCCGCGCGGACGCCGGAGTGCGCACGGTCGTGCTGGCCGTCAAGCCGCAGCAGCTTGCCCAGCTTCCGGCCTGCGTGGCGGAGCTTACGCGCGGCAAGCTGATCGTGTCCATCCTCGCGGGCATGCCCGTCGCCCGCCTCGCGGCCCGTTTCCCGAATGCGGAAAACGTCGTGCGCGCCATGCCCAACACGCCGGGCCAGATCGGCGCTGGCATCACCGCCTACTCGTCGCTCAAGCCGCTGGATGCGGACAGGCTGGCGGACGTGAACCGCATCCTCGGCTCGATGGGCCCCGTGCTGACGGTGCTTGAGTCGGAACTGGACGCCGTCACCGCGCTTTCGGGCAGCGGCCCGGCATACGTGTTCGCCTTCGTCGAGGCATTGCGCGACGGCGGCATCGCCGAGGGTCTTGCCCCGGACGTGGCTTTCCGCCTTGCGATGCATACGGTTCTCGGTTCCGCGATGCTTCTGGAGAAGTCCGGCGAGGACCCGGCGCTCTTGCGCAAGCGCGTGACATCTCCCAACGGAACCACGCAGGCCGCGCTGGAGAAAATGGCCGAACTGGGCCTGCATCAGACGGTGATGGCCGGCATCAGGGCCGCCCGCATCCGAAGCGAGGAACTGGCGAAGGGCTAGCGCGACGCCGGGAATCCGCTGACTGACAGGAAGAAATTTATCCGCAGATAAGCAGGGATTTACGCAGATTATTGAGAAAGAAGACGTTCTGATTTTCTAATCCCTTTTTTATCTCTTCTTATCTGCGGATAAAATTTCTTCTCCGAGTTTCTTCCAATCCGTGTAATCTGTGGATAAAAAATTCTGATTTTTCGTCGTGGAAGAGTTTTCAGACAAGACCGTGCCGCCTTGCCCGTTCCAGAAGCGTTATCCGTCGCTTCTGGCGCTGGACGACGGCTATTACATGACTTTGGCCTACAACCTTGCCATCGACGCGTGGAACAAGGGTGAGGTTCCCATCGGCGCGGTGGTGGAATTCGAAGGCGAGGTCGTCGCCCGGGCGCACAACTGCGTGGAGTCCACCGGGGACCCGACCGCGCATGCGGAGATTCTGGCCCTCACCAGCGCGGCGCGCGCGATAGGGGACTGGAGGCTCTCCGGGGCGACGCTTTACGTCACCAAGGAGCCTTGCCCCATGTGCAGCGGGGCGATGGTCATGTCCCGCATCTCGCGCGTCGTGTACGCCGTGCGCGACCCCAAGATGGGCTGTCTGGGCGGCGCGACGGACCTCAACGCCCTGCCGCGCTCAAACCATCGCGTGATAGTGGATGCGGGCGTGATGGAACAGGAATGCCTCGAACTGATTCAGGCCTTCTTCTCCGTACGCAGACAGGGCGGAGCCGCCGAATAGCGCCTCCGCCCGTCATTTGGGGTTCCCGGTCTCTGATCAGGTACGGCTGTGTGCGGGGTTCCTAGTCCGTGATGAAGCTCTGCATCTGCTTGCGCAGGTTGGCGATGGCCTGACTGCGAATCTGGCAGACGCGCGCTTCGGTCACACCGAACACTTCAGCGATTTCGGAAAGACGCATGTTTTCAAAATAGATCATGGCGAGGATGCGGCGCTGGCGTTCGCCGAGCAGCTCGATCTTGTCGTGCAGAATCTTGATCATTTCGTTCTGCTCGCAGTGGATGGAGCCAGTTTCCTGATTCTCGTCCGCAATGGCTTCGTGCAGGTCCGCTTCCTGATCCGACCCGGCGCTCTGGCGGTTGTCCAGAGATATGAAGTTCATCGGGCGCACCTGCAGCTTCAGATGGCGCAGTTCGCAGATGTTCATCCCGAGGGCGTCGGAAATCTCGAATTCGCTGGGCTCGCGTCCGAGGCTCTGTTCGAGCCGGGATGTGGTTGCCTGAAGGTTGCGGGCCTTGGCGCGGGCGGTGCGGGGCAGGCTGTCCAGCCGACGCAGTTCGTCGAGCACGGCCCCTCGGATGCGCATGACGGCGTAGGCCTCGAAAGTCTTTTCCTGCGCGCTGTCGAAGCGGCGCACGGCGGCGATCAGCCCGATGGTGCCGACGCTGTGAAGGTCGTCCACATCCACCTGCGGGGGTAGGTGACGGGCCAGAGACATCACCACTTTGCGCACCAGAGGCAGATACAGTTCGATGAGTTCGGGTTCGGCCCTTGCTGATACTGTTTCGTTTGCGATGGCGGGGAAGTTGATCGGGCTTGTCATGGGTGTGATCCTTTCAGGTGGTTGCAGAATACATAGCCACGCGCGTGCCAATTTTCATAAGTGGCTTACAATCAACGTAAAATCAAATCCCTAGTATTTCAGTCTGAATTAAGTGGGCAATTTGTGCCCATGCACGGCGAAGCTTTCCCACTCCTTGCGCGCGGAATCGACTTCGTACTGCAAAATATGCCTATTCCGAGCTTGGAATAACTCTTAATCCGTGCGGGCGGGGGCCGACACCTCCTTGTGCGCGGCAATTTGTGCCTATCTGCAGTCTTAAGCTCGCGCACAGGAAATGTTCCGTCGGCCAAAGTGTTTTGTCTCATCGTTCGCGCACCGGGGTTGCCGATGCTCGTGAAAACAGGTTCGGAAGGCCCTGAAAACAGGCCCGCCGGGTGACGGAACCGTTACGAGGTTAAGGCCCTGTTACCGACGTGTGATAAGCTCGGGGAGGCTCCAGTATATGGTTGATGCCTCCGGCAGGCGTCTCTGGATAGGCGGCATCCAGACTCTCACCATGCGATATACATACGCTCTCTTCCTTTTGCTGGGCCTTACTTGCCCGGTTGTATCACACGCCCAAGACGCGACAGGCCAGCAGACGGAGGCGCCGCTCGGCGCAGTAGGCGTCGTGGCTGGCAAAGTCGTCGATGGCTCGACAGGCAAAGGCATCTCCGGGGTATCGGTGTCGATATCGGGGACCGGTCTTTACACGACCTCGGGCATCGACGGTCAGTACCGCATCGCCGACGTGCCTGCAGGAACGCTCACGATGACCTTCTATAAAGGAGGTTATGAATACAGCGCCGTGAAGGACGTGGATATTCAGACGGGCATGCTGGCCAAGGTGGACATGGCGATGAATCCCCGCGCGTATGAAGAGGACGAGTTCGACGTGAACGGCGACATCGTGATGCTTGACGCGATCACCGTTGTCGCCTCGCAGTTGCAGGACAGTCAGGTCGGCCTTCAGCAACTGCGTTCCAAGTCGCTCAACGTATCCGACGCCATCGGCGCGGATGACTTTTCAAAACAGGGCCTAGGCGACGCAGCGGAGGCCATGTCCCGCGTGACGGGCGCTTCCGTCATGGACGGCAAATACGTGCTCATCCGCGGTCTTGGTGATCGCTACGCCAACACGCAGCTAAACGGCGTGGCCATGCCCAGCGCCGATCCCGACAAGCGCGCCGTGCAGATGGACCAGTTCCCCACGGACCTTCTGGAGAGCATCCAGACGGCCAAGAGCTTCACGCCCGACATGGCTGGCGACTTCGCCGGCGGCAGCGTGAACATCCGCACCAAGAACTTCCCGGACCAGTTCTTCGCCTCCGTGTCCATGTCCGTGGGTTACAACAGCAACGTGACCGGCAAGGACATACTCTCATCGCGCGAGGGCGTCAGTTCCGACGGCATCGACGCCGGGAACCGCTGGGCGCCAGAGACCCCGGAGGGGCTTGTCCTCGCCCAGACCGCCTACACCAAGGCCAGAACCAGAACCGACCCGACGCTTGAACCGGCGCATATACTTTCCGATTTCAGCAACCAGTTCCAGCACAGCATGTTCCCGAAGACCATCACGGCTCATCCGAACATGGGCTTCTCGGCATCCGTCGGCAGCCAGAACAATCTGGGCGGCGACAGGCGCATAGGATACACCCTCAGCTTCACCTACGACCGCGACGTGTCCGGTTTCGACGACGGTTTTCTTTCAAGCTACAAATCGCTTGAAGCGCCCAAGTTCATCTACGACACCAACCCGGACGACTATCCCTTCTACGACAGGCTTGAGGGCAAGACGCTTCCTTGGGGCGAAACGCACTGGGGCTACACGAAAAGCACGCAGAGCGTGACTTGGGGCGCGTTCGCCAAGATAGCCTTTCAGAGCAACGCCAACAACGAGATCAGTCTGGACCTGTATCACAACCAGTACGCGGAGGATGAGACCCGCCGCGGCGTCGGCGTGGAGCCTGAAAACTACCCGACGATGATTTACGAGAACTATTCCATGCTCTACACGGAGCGCGGAATGAGCAGCGTCCAACTGCACGGCAAGCATTCCCTCGTGTGGCTGCACGACGTCAAGGTGGAGTGGGGGACTTCGTGGAACCGCAGCACGCAGAAGCAGCCGGACTTCCGCGTCCTACAGACTCTTTACGACGTGGATTCGGAGGAATACTCCACCAACACCGCCTTCCAGCCGTCCCGCTTCTTCCGCGACTTGGACGAGATCAGCAAGGACGGCAACTTGGATATTTCCGTCCCGCTGCGCCTGTTCAACGACATGGAGTCCACCATCAAGTTCGGCGCTCTCTACTCCCGCACCAACCGCACTTACAGCGAAGACCAGTACACCGCCTACATCGGACGCGGCAGCACCGCCATCACTTCTTGGGATCAGGAACGCAACGCGTTCGCGGACGGCACGATAGGCGTTCTGGGCACGACGGACAACGGCAGCGGCGGCTGGCTGGTGGACTTCGGATGGACCGTTTATCCCACCAATACCTACGTATCCAACTACGAGGGCAAACAGGAAGTCGGCGGGACTTACGCGATGGCGGACCTTGTGTATTCCGAACACTGGCGTGTGGTCGCCGGCGCTAGGGCCGAACACACCGGCCTGCGCGTGACCACTTTCAAGTCTCTGGACGGCAGCATCGCGGATCAGGCGAGCATCCTGCAGACGGACATCCTGCCTGCGGCGAGCCTTATCTACACGATCAAGGAGGGCATGAACCTGCGCTTCGCATACGGAGCCACCATAGCGCGCCCCACGTTCAAGGAGCTGACAAGCGCGCGCATCTACGACCCCTTCCGCCGCGAATACTATCAGGGCAATGCCGGTCTGGTCATGACCTCGATCGACAATTTTGACCTGCGCTGGGAATGGTTCATGGACAAGGGCGAGATGGTCGCCGTGAGCATGTTCTACAAGCTCATGGATAACCCGATCGAAGTCATGTTCAAGGACGTTGACGCGAGCGGAAAGTCCACGGGTATGGAAATCATTTCCCCGATCAACAGGGACGAGGCGGTCGTCAGCGGCATCGAGGGCGAGTTCCGCTTCAATCTGGCCCACGTCGCCTCATGGCTGGAGGACTTCACACTCGGCGGCAACGCCTCGCTGATCGATTCCAAGGTCAGCGGCGGCATGTTCAACGATCTGCCCCTTCCTGACGCCACTCTTGTCGGCCAGTCCCGCTACGTAATCAACGCGAACCTGACCTATCAGAACTTCGGTTGGGGCAGCGCCTTCACGCTGGTTGCCAACAAAGTGGGCGAGCGCATGGTCGGCTTCACAACCCCCGGCGACTCGCTGCCGGACATCTTCGAGAAGCCCCCGGTCACTCTGAACCTTATCATTTCCCAGAAGATCTGGCGCGAAATGAGGGTAAAGGTCGGTTTCTCGAACATCCTCGATTCCAACTACGAGCGCACCTACGGCAAGGGTTCCGGCATTCTGTCTGAACGCTACCACAACGGACGCACCGTAAGCCTTTCACTGTCCTATAACTTCTAGTCCGACAAATCTAACCCGATAAGACCAAAAACCATATGAAAAAGACCATACTCACGGTCATAGGTGCTCTTGCGGCTTGCGGAACGCTCGCTGCGCAGACTGCCGTGCCGAACAAGATCAGCGAAGATCTGACTCTCCACGCCGGAACAGATTATCTGCTCAACGGCTACACCTACGTTCTTGACGGAGCCACCCTCACGATCGAGCCCGGCGTGCACGTCTATGCCAACGAGGACACGGGCGTGAACGCATCCGCGCTTATCATCACCCGCGGGGGTAAGATCATGGCGCAAGGCTCGCCCACCGCCCCGATCATTTTTGAACCGATCAGCGCCAAAGACGTCGATCTCGGTCCGGACGACACCGGCATGTGGGGCGGCGTAATCGTTCTTGGCAAGGGCAAGCTCAACTCCAACGCCTTGGGCGTGTGGACCGGCTATCCCACCCAGGATATCGAAGGCATGGTCCCCGCCACCGAGGACTTGCCCCTGATCAACTTCGGCGGTGAAGACAATGCCGACAATTCCGGCGTCCTCTCCTACATATCCATCCGCAACGGCGGCATCAGCCTGAGCGAAGGCAACGAGATCAACGGCCTGACCCTCGGCGGCGTTGGCAGCGGCACCACGATCAACCACATCGAAGTGTTCGCCAACAAGGACGATGCCGTTGAAATCTTCGGCGGCGCGGTCAACCTCGACCACATCGTGGCAGCGTTCTCCTATGACGACTCCCTCGATCTGGACGAAGGCTACCTCGGGCACGTGCAGTACTACTTCGTCATCCAGCGCAAGGGCGCGGGCACGAATACGGACAAGGGCGACAAGGGCGGCGAATGGGACGGCAACGATCTGCCCAACACCGCAACCCCGCTCATGCTCGTCAAGCTGGCCAACGCCACCTTTGTCGGCATGGGCACCGAGTCCAGCAACACCGCCTTCAACATCCGCCACAACGGCGCGGGGCAGGTTTATAACAGCATCTTCGTCGAATACGACAAGATGATACAGCTCGACGAAGACAGTGACGGCGCATGCCTCGCCCGTTACAACAACGGCGACGACATCTTCTCTGGCAACATCTGGTTCAGCTCCACGCCTGCCAACAATGACGCCACCGCGCTGGCGGTTTCCGGCAGCGGCCTTGTTTCCCCGATGAACACGTTCTTCTCCGGCACCAATCAGATCGCCAATCCCGGTCTGGCGATTTCCCGCGTTGCCGGTGCCTACGCGCTGGACGTAACCCCGGCTGACGACAGCGTAGCCGTGACTTCCGAAGCAGCCACCGTTCCCACCGAACTTGAGCAGACCAGCTTCAAGGGCGCTTTCGATCCCTATTACAACTGGGCGATCGGTTGGACCAAGCTGTATTCCGACGGCTACTTCGTGGTCGAAGGCTCATGGTTCGATCACCCGAAATGGGGTTGGATCTACCTGAACAGCGGTACCTTGGACGACGGTTCCTACGTCTATTTCAAGAACACCGATCAGTGGATGTGGGTCGCCGCCAGCGATTCCACCGGTTTCTGGTCTTACGTGTTCGAC
This sequence comes from Opitutales bacterium, assembly GCA_041652375.1. GTDB lineage: Bacteria > Verrucomicrobiota > Verrucomicrobiia > Opitutales > Oceanipulchritudinaceae > Verruco-01. The sequence continues at coordinate 7,573 of JBAZHO010000031.1, forward strand.
TAAGTTCAGTTCCAGTTATCATAGATACCTGTTGTGTGTGATCGAAGCCGCCGGGACAGCCCGGCGGCTTCCTCGTGTACCGGTACCGGGGGCGCTCGACGCGGGCATCATAGCGTTTTCCAAAAGTCCGTCGAAATACACACTGACATCAAAATCAGGTTGTCGATAGGATACCCTCCCGGACGCCTCGGAGAGGCGTCCCTACCTTAAGATACAGGATACAAACGCAATAACTGTTTTAAAGGTAGGGACGCCTCTCCGAGGCGTCCGCAGCGTGCGCATACGTCGGTTGTCCCGATTCATCGACAGATTGGATTTCTATTTCGGGAAACTTTTGGCAATCGCTATAACCGCAGATTGACGCTGATGTTCGCAGATTATTAAGAGATAATAACTTATGTAATTTCGTCTGCGAAAATCAGCGTTTATCTGCGGTTCCTTGATTTGGGGTTTCTTTTGGCATTTGTTATAGCGCGGCGGAATCTTCGGCCATGAACGGCTTGGCGTCCGGACCGGCGTAGTGGACGGCCCATGCCGAAAGACGCGCGGCCTTGTCGCTCCAGCCTTCGTGGCCGGGGAGGAAATTCGCGCGGCTGTCCATGTAATGCCGTGGCAGGCCCCATGCGGCGCTGTAATAGTTCAGGGCCGTCTGTTCCGGCCAGCGCCCGGCCATAAGGCGGGGGCGTTCGAAGCGCAGCAGCTCCCTGTGCGCGGCGGACAGGACGAGCACTCCGGCGTTGAAGTAGGGCGCGAGGGGCCGGGGCAGTTCTCCGAAGCGGCTCTGCATGCGGGTCATTTCCTCGTCGCGCTTCCATGCCAGTGCGCCGGACGGGTCCGCCACGACGCCGAGGCCCTCCGGCGGAACCAGTTTGAAGAGGTCCGGGCAGGAGGGTGTGATCAGCACGTCGGCGTCCGCGTAAAGTATGCGTCCGTAGCGTTCGAGCAGGGGTCCGATCTGAAATTTCTCAAGGTGCAGGTTCACGCGGGCCTTGCGCCATTGCAGACGGCAGCGGATGGCGCGCTCGCCGATCACGACGTAGTCGCAGCCGTGCCGCGCGGCGTAGGCTTTGAAGAGCGGCCCGGAAAGGTCGAGCCACTGTTCCGCCTGCCTGCCGATGGCCAGCGTCACAAGGGCGCGGGGCGACGATGCGGAAGCTGGAAGCGCCCCGTCCATCAGCGCATCTTCCCGACGGCCCTGGCGATGGCTTCGCCAGCCTGTTCTATGTCCGCCCGAGTCAGCCTTGCGGATACCGCCGTGCGAATCAGATCCCTGCCCGGCGGCACTGCGGGCGCAATGGCCAGAACGGTGAATACGCCCTCGTCCCAGAGCTTTTTCCACACGTTGTATGCCCGCTCGCGCTCTCCGATGACAAGGGGTGCGGCGGGCGTCTCGCTGCCCCAGTAGTCCACGCCCAGCTCGTCCAGAATGCTCTTGTAGAGGCGGGTGTTTTCCCAGAGCCGGGCAAGGTGCTCCGGCTCGTCACGCAAAATATCCAGCGCCGCGCCCGCAGCAGCGGCCTGCGCGGGACTGAGGGCGGCGGAAAAAATCGTCTGCTTCGAATACGTGCGCAAATACTCGATCGACGCGCGGCTGCCCGCGACGAAGCCGCCCGTGCTCGAAAGTGACTTTGAAAGACTGCCGCAGATGATGTCCACGTCGCCCGTGACGCCGAAATGCGCCGCCGTGCCTTCGCCGTGTTCGCCCATCACGCCCAGCCCGTGCGCGTCGTCCATGATGCTGAACACCCCGCGCCCGCGCACGGCGGCCAGCAGTTCCGGCAGGCGGCAAATGTGCCCTTCCATCGAATACACGCCCTCCACCACGAGCAGTGCGGGCGTGTTTTCCGGCTCGGCGGCCAGAACGGCGGCGAGGTCATCAGCGTCGTTGTGGCCGAAACGCTCGTGGCGCGCGCCAGAAAGCGCGATGCCGGCCCATAGCGACGAATGCACGTTGCGGTCCACGAGAATGACGTCGCCGCGCGCGGCGAAGGTGGCAGGCGCGCTCATGCAGGAAAGGTAGCCTGCGGAGCTGATGTGGCAGGCTTCCTTGCCCAGAAACGCCGCCAGCTTCTCCTCAAGCGCCTCATGGCAGCGGCGGCTTCCGTTGGCAAGCCGCGCGCCCGTGGTGCTAGAACCCCACTTGTCCAAGGCATCCTTCGCGGCCTGAATGACCTTGGGATGCTCGCCCAGCCCCAGATAGTCGTTGCTCGCCAGCATGATCATGGGCTTGCCGTCCACCCATACCCGCGCCCCCTGCTGCCGCTCCGCTGAACGGTACCAGATACCGTAGCGCAGCCGCATGCGCGTGCTCTCGTCCTTTTCGATCCTCTGGCGGATCGCGCCCTTGGGCTTGTCGCTTGAAAAAAGTCCGAACATGTATCGTCAGGGCAGCCGGGAGGGAATGCTACCGCCTGTCAAAATTGTGAAACGGCGCAAAACGGCAATAGTCGCGCTCTTAGAACAATTCCTGCTGACCGGCCTCGGCCTCCTGCGGCTGGCTGCTCGCCAGAAGCCATTCCAAGGACAAGTTCTCGTAACCCGGAAGGCGGCCAAGCTGCGTGAGAAGCAGGGCGCTGCCAAGGGCGTCGTACAGGGCGCAGTGGAAGCGGCTGCGCGAAGGCGGGCAGTGGTCCGCCGCAATCATGTCCAACTGCGCGCGCAGACCGAAAGAATCCAGCAGCAGGCCCAGCCCATGCCCCGAAAGCATCGGGAACACCAGTTCGTATAGACGCAAAGTGTCCAGCCAAGGTCCCCAGTCCGCCACGCTCCGGCCCGGATTCAGGAAGTCCGGCGACAAACGCGGGTATGGCCAGACGGCCTTGAGCAGATGCTTCTCGAAGGAGGCATTGTGGGCGCAGAGCGGACCCGACTGACGCAAGTCCATGAACATATCCCGCTCCTGCGAGAACGGGGCGGCTCCGCTAGCATCCGCCGCGCAGATGCCGTGGATGCGGGACTCCGCTTCTGGAATGACGCCGATCGGGGCGCAAATGCGCGTCCTCGCGCCGATCACCGCCCCCCGCAGCAAGGTGACCACTCCGTATTCAAGCACGCCAGTGGAGCGACTACCTTCGAAGTCGATCACATGAATGGGAGTATCGGTCCAGTGTCCGGGCATCGTGTTAGCACATTGCAGCAAGCAGACAAGCGCTGACAACCGAAAACAGGCAGGGCAGGGCGGACGCGCCCTGCACAAGGGGCGACGGCCCCTTGACCCGGAGATGCTCACGCATCTCACAAGGAGCTGCCGCCTCTTACGCGGGCTTCGCTCCGCTATCCCCTCCAAAAAATAGCACGCGCGACCCATCCTTCTTGGGATAGGCATGAAATGCCGTAAGGGCGAAGCCCTTGCCCGATGCGGAAGCATCGGAGGGTGCAGGGCGCGTCCGCCCTGCCGCCCTGCTAGAGGGGGCAGCCGGT